>JAOXSG010000584.1 GCA_025800105.1 Cohaesibacter sp.
TGTCCGCCAGTGCCTGTTGGGGACCGCGCTCCAGATTGGGGCGCTCTGTCATCAAATCACTGCCACAGGCGCGGAAAATCGCATTGGCTTTATGCAGGCATTCTTCATATTCTGCATCCGGGTCCGAGAGGGCCGTGATGCCACCGCCAACATTGAAGCAGATTTCCGTCTCTCGGATGATCAGGGTGCGAATAGCGATGTTGGTATCCATGGCACCGTTAAAGCCGATATAGCCCATTGAGCCGCAATATAGATCGCGGGGCATGTCTTCCAATTCGCTGATGATTTCCATGGCGCGAATTTTCGGCGCTCCGGTGATCGAGCCACCGGGAAAAGCAGCTCCTAAAAGAGCCGTTGCGCCAAGGCCCTCTTTCATCTGGCTAGTGACTGTTGAGACCAAATGATGAACGCGCGCATAGCTTTCCAGCTTACACAAATCTGGCACTTTGATCGAGCCTGGCTCGCAGACGCGCGAGAGATCATTGCGCAAAAGATCGGTGATCATGATATTTTCGGCGCGATCTTTTTCGCTTTCTTCCAAAGCTTTTGCATTCTTGGCATCTTGCTCTGGATCGCCCAGATTGCGCGGGGCGGTGCCTTTGATGGGACGGGTTTGCACCCTGCCGTGCGAATCCAGAATGACAAAACGTTCTGGTGAGCTTGAGGCAATGACATGATCGCCAGCATGAAAATAACTGGCAAAGGGAGCGGCATTGACCCGGCGCAAAGTGTCATAGAGCGCCAAGGGATCTTTTTGCAGATCGCCCGTCCAGTCATGAGAGAATTTTTGGGTGATATTGGCCTGAAAAATATCTCCTGCCAGAATGTAATCTTTGGTCCTCATGATTGATGCTTCAAAGGCGAGGCGCGATTTGCTGGATTTCCAGTTTCGAAGCGTTGGAGAGGTGCCAAGATCCGGCTCAGGTTCCCTCAAAAGGCTTTGGAATTGATCCAGTCTTTTTTGTGCTGCTTTTGGGCAAAAATGGCCAGATGGCAACAAGCCCGTTGAAAGCAGCCATGCCTGATCGCGGGGCGGCTGGTCTGTGCCATCGGCAAAATGATCGATTGCGATCACACAATCATAAAAGGGCAGCAAAATGTCCGGTAGGCGGTTGTCTTCATGACTGGTCAGGGGCAATTTTTCCAGCAATCGCCCGGCTTCATAACTGAAATAGCCCATGGCTCCACCCTGAAAAGGGGGAAGATCGGGAAGGGCGGGTTGTTGGAAAGCGGCCAAAAGACGTTGCAGGGCCGCAAGCGGTGGTCCATCCATTGGCTTATCACGCCAAAAAGCCTGTTGTCCGATGGTTTTGAAAACAGCAAATGGCTCTGCTGCCATATAGGAATAGCGACCAAGCTGTGGCGATGCACTGGCACTATCCAGAAAACAGGCAAAGGGCAGATGGGCGATGCGTTGAAAGAGCGAGAAAGCCGCGGGTGGTGTCTCAAGAGGGAGGACAAGCGTTTCTCCCTGTATCGCCAGAATGTTGTTCATGTCTTGCTGGCTCCCCTTGCAACCTTGTGGGCCGACTGCCGTCTTGCTGGTTCACCAGCCGGTCCACAAAGTCTGGGGCCGCTTTAGAACCTCAATGTCAACAGAGAACCAAATGTCATAATTTCTGGTTCATTCTGTCGGGTCAAAAGCGGGGTATCATGGTTTTTGTTTATTGGCAAAACCCCTTGTGCAGAACCGCCAGAATGTCTTTTACGATCTGGCTAGCCAGTGAGTAATAGATGGTTGTTCCGTCACGGCGGGTTGTGACAATATTCTGGGCGCGCATTAAGGCCATATGCTGGGATACGGTTGTCATGCGCAGACCGGTTTTTTCGGCCAGGGTGCCAACATTTTGTTCTCCTTCAATCAATTGACAGAGAATCAAAAGACGTGGCCCGGAAGCCAGCAATTTCAGAAAGCTCGCAGCTTCTTCTGAATTGCGTTCAAGTTCTTGGATATTCATTGGTCTCTAGGTGCTCTTTTGTTTGCCTTTATAGCAGGCTTGTCCCATTCTTCACGGAAACGGGCTTCTAAAGTCTAATAGTGACCTAAAGCGTGCTGCGGGAAAAGGGAAAAAGGCAGATATCGGCCTTAAAAGGTCAAATATTTTAGAATATTCTGTCATAACTGTATGAAATGATCTCATTCCATATCGTTATGGAAATGAAATTTCCCCTTATCTCCCGCAAGGCGCGTATATTGTTTGAATATTTGGTGATAAGGCAATTACTTTTATCTGGGGATAAAATGGAAAGGCTCCTGACAGTTTCCTGTCAGGAGCTTCCAGACGACAGAGAGTGGGTGCGACTGGTTCAGGCATTATAAAATGCCTATGGGATGGGTTCCCTGTCGAATTTCCAAGGCAACCGTCTAAAATCCGATCACCATCTTGGCAGAGTGAACCGAGCCTTATTTGGGCTGTGTTCCTGTCCGCCTTGTTGGAAATATGTTTAACGGCTGATGGCTGAATGGAATCTGATTTGTCTATTCATTTTCAATTCATCTACCTGAACAGATATCTGGCAAAGCCTTTTATGGCTGAAATTGTTTGCTGTCTGGCATTGCAGGGCAACAGACAAAGAGGGGGCTTTTGCCATGGGGATTTATGCCTGTGAGACGAAATAAGCAGTTGACGCAAGAGCCGAGTTTGGCCATTGTGCGGGCATGAAAACGGTATTTGCTCATCTTTGCTGCATTATTGGACAGATTATTATCCACTAGCTTTTCGCTGGCTGGAGCCGTTTCGCCTGTTTTTCCAAAAATTGAAACGAGATCCGGTCACGGATGATGGTGTGAAGGATCGTCTGTTCTCACACTTGCCTGTCTGATTGCCGGATTCTTAGGCGATGGGCAAGCGTGATGTATGCACAGACAAATTGAGGACAGATGCCTTGTTACAGGCATTTCAAGGAATGGGAAAAGGCAATGACTGCCACAATGGATAAGGTCCAACTCAAGCTTTACAATACATTGAGCCGCAATAAGGAATCGTTCCAGCCCCTCGAAGAGGGCAATGTGCGGATGTATGTGTGCGGGCCAACCGTGTATGACACGGCCCATATTGGCAATGCCCGGCCTGCGGTAGTCTTTGATACCCTGTTCCGGCTTTTGCGCCATGTCTATGGGCCAGAGCATGTAACATATGTGCGAAACATCACAGATGTGGATGACAAGATCAATCAGCGCGCCGCCGAGCGTGGCATTTCCATCCGCGAGCTGACCGATGAGACAACGGCCATCTATCATGCCGATATGGATGCTTTGGGCGTGATGCGCCCCACCATTGAACCGCGCGCCACCGATCATATTGATGAGATGCTCGATATGATCGGGACCTTGATTGAAAAAGACCATGCTTATGCAGCTGAAGGCCATGTCTTGTTTGCGGTCGATAGTATGGCTGATTATGGCCAGCTGTCCGGGCGCTCTGTTGAAGATATGATTGCCGGAGCGCGTGTGGAAGTTGCCCCTTATAAGCGCAATCCCATGGATTTTGTGCTCTGGAAACCATCCAAGGAAGGCGAACCCAGCTGGGACAGCCCTTGGGGCGCTGGTCGTCCGGGCTGGCATATTGAATGTTCTGCCATGAGTGAGAAGCATCTGGGCGAAAGATTCGATATTCATGGGGGCGGGATCGATTTGACCTTCCCGCATCATGAAAATGAAATTGCTCAATCGCGCTGCGCGCATGGCAATGAGGCAATGGCCAATATCTGGATGCATAATGGCTTTGTGCAGGTTGAGGGTGAGAAAATGTCCAAATCGCTGGGCAATTTCATCACCGCCCATGACTTGATTGAACAATGGCCGGGTGAGGCCATTCGCCTTGCTTTGATGACGACGCATTATGCCAAGCCGTTTAACTGGACACAGGATGGTGTGCGCGAAGCCAAAAAGGTGCTGGACCAATGGTATGCGGTGACTATTGATGTCGATCCTTCTCAGGTGGATGCTGACATTCTGGCAGCCCTTGCTGATGACCTTAATACGCCAAAGGCCATTGCCCGTTTGCACGCTTTGCGCTCTGCCGCTCTGCAAGGCGACAAAGCTGCGGCGGCCAGCCTGAAAGCCAGTTTGCAACAGCTCTTTGGTTTGTTGATGCAAGACCCCAAAGCGTGGGAGGCATGGCGACCTGCGGGGGCAGCCCATGTCGATGAAGCTGCGATCCAGGCCCTTGTCGATGCCCGCCTTGAAGCACGCAACAGCAAGGATTTTGCCAAATCTGATGAATTGCGTGACCAGCTGGCGGCCATGGGCGTTGTGCTGAAAGATAGCAAAAATGCACAGACTGGTGCCTTTGAGACCAGTTGGAGCCTTGAAAGCTAATCCTCTTTCTTTCTCTTGTTGCCTTAACCCTGATACGGGTTGAGGCTTTTCCTCATTGAAGATCTGACGACCAAGACCCTAACCCACAGGACCGGACCAATGACAAAAGAGCGTCTTTATCTGTTTGATACCACCTTGCGAGATGGTGCCCAGACCAATGGCATTAATTTCTCCGTGGAAGACAAGATTGTCATTGCCAAAATTCTGGATGAATTGGGGGTCGATTATGTGGAAGGGGGCTATCCCGGAGCCAATCCGACGGATGACCGCTTTTTTGCTGAAAAACGCACCCAAAAAGCAACCTTTACCGCCTTTGGGATGACCAAACGCGCCGGACGTTCGGTTGAGAATGATCCGGGCGTGCAGGGGCTTCTCAATAGTTCGGCTGATGCCATTTGTTATGTCGCCAAAAGCTGGGACTATCATGTCAAAGTGGCGCTTGGCTGTAGCAATGAGGACAATCTGGAAGGGATAGCGGCCTCTGTCAAAGCTGCGATTGCGGCTGGCAAGGAAGCCATGGTGGATTGCGAGCATTTTTTCGATGGATATAAAGCCAATCGGGATTATGCGCTGGCTTGTGCGAAAACGGCTTATGAGGCGGGCGCGCGCTGGGTGGTTTTGTGCGACACCAATGGCGGCACCCTGCCTCATGAAGTTTATGAGATTGTCAAGGATGTGGTTGCCAGCGTGCCGGGGGCGTATTTGGGTATCCATGCCCATAATGATACAGAGCAGGCCGTGGCCAATTCTCTGGCAGCGGTACGGGCCGGTGTGCGCCAGATTCAGGGCACGCTCAATGGCATTGGTGAGCGATGCGGCAATGCCAACATGATTTCGCTGATCCCAACCTTGAAACTCAAGCCGGAATTTTGCGAACATTTGGACATCGGCGTCAGCGATGAGCAATTGGCGCGTTTGACATCCATTTCGCGCAATTTTGATGAATTGCTCAATCAGGCCCCCAACCGTCATTTGCCGTATGTGGGAGAAAGCGCCTTTGCCACCAAAGCGGGCATTCATGCCTCTGCTATTTTGAAAGATCCGGCAACCTATGAGCATGTTGCCCCTGAAAGCATTGGCAATAAGCGTCGGGTGCTGGTGTCAGATCAGGCTGGCCTGTCCAATCTGCTGGATGAATTGGCGCGTATGGGCATCAAGGCCGATAAAGCCGATCCCCGCGTTGCCAATCTTTTGGCTGTGATCAAGGAGCGCGAGGCAATCGGTTATGCCTATGAAGGGGCAGGGGCCTCGCTGGAATTGCTTGCCCGGCGGCATTTGGGCGAAGTGCCGGATTATTTCAAAGTGGACTCTTTCCGTGTTGGGGTAGAGCGTCGCTTCAATGCCCGTGGCGAGATTGTCAGCATGTCAGAAGCAGTGGTCAAGATTGAGATAGATGGCGAGCGGCGCATGTCGGTGGCAGAAGGACAAGGCCCGATAAATGCCCTTGATATTGCCTTGCGCAAGGATCTTGGCAAATTGCAGGACAAGATAAAAAATCTTGAACTGGTCGATTATAAGGTGCGTATCCTCAATGGTGGCACAAGCGCCATAACCCGCGTTTTGATAGAAAGCCGTGATGGACAGGGCAATCGCTGGTTTACAGTGGGTGTTTCTGAGAATATCGTGGATGCTTCTTTCCAAGCCCTTGTGGATTCTGTGACCTATAAATTGCTGAAAAATGGCAGCTAACGGGCATGTGATCCACTCAAGTGAAAAGCAAATGTGATGGATCACTCTTCCCCAGACGGCAAGAGCGGACAGTCTTTGTCTTCTTCTGCTGTTTCCGACCAGAAATTGGGATTGCTGGCAGCTATCTCGGCCTATTGTCTTTGGGCGACCCTGACCCTTTATTATGCCGCTTTGTCCCATGTGCCACCGATGGAGGTTGTCTCCAACCGGGTGGCATGGTCTTTGGTTGTTGTGGGGCTGTTTTTCCTGTTAAGGGGGCGCTGGCATGAAGTTTGGCCAGTCTTGCGCAACAAAGCCTCTTTTCGGGCCTTGCTCTTTTCCTCACTGCTGATCTCAATCAACTGGCTCAGTTATATCTGGGCGGTGAGCAATCAGCAGGCCACAGAGGCCAGTTTGGGCTATTTCATTCTGCCTTTGGTGAATGTGGCCTTGGGATTTGTGCTGTTATCAGAGCGTTTGTCCGCTTTGCAATGGTTGGCAATTGGCTTGGCTGCACTGGCCATCATATTGCAGGCCATTTGGCTGGGGGAGGTGCCTGTCATCTCGCTGGTCATTGCCTTGTCTTTTGGGGGCTATGGCTATTTGCGCAAAACGGTTGATGTGGGGCCAAATCTTGGGCTGTTGATTGAATTGTTGCTGATTGCGCCCTTTGCTTTGGGCTATCTGGCCTTTGTTCATGGGCGGGGAGATGGCCATCTGTTTGCAGGAGATGGAGTGACAACTATTTTGTTGGTTCTGACCGGCTTTGCGACGTATTTTCCGCTGCTTTGGTTCTCGGCAGCGGCCAAACGCCTGCCTTTGTCAACACTTGGTATTTTGCAATATATCAATCCAACCATTCAATTCTTGCTGGCTGTCTTTGTTTTGGGTGAGACATTGGCGCTGGATAAATTTCTGACCTTTTGCCTGATCTGGGTATCTGTTGGCATTTATATGCTGGATGCAATCAGGCGAGGACGAAAAATTGGCCGGGCCACTAAAAAAGCCGCATCGTAAAATGCGACCTTTATTTTATTATATGCTCTCAGATCAGACAAAGTTTGAGGCACAAAGTTTAAGGATCTGAGCGCGGAAGCAGCATCCAGATAGCGGCGGCAAGCAGAACAAGCCCCCCAATCCGGCGCATTTCAATGGGATGGGGGTCCTGACCCGTCCAACCAAAATAATCAGCGGCCAATGCCAATGTCATTTGGCCCAATATGATCAGGGCAACGGCAACGGCGGGACTGATTTTGGCAAAAGCAAAAGCCGAGCCTGAGACAATGATGATACCGGCAATAGCGCATAAGGTGAGATAAAAAATGCGCGGGCCTGTCAGTTTGGCGATGGCGATATGACCGGTTGGAATCAAAATAGCCATCAAAAGGGCGGCAATCAGCCCCCCTGCCAGAATGATCAGCATACCGGAATTCACGGCATTATCGCTTAAGGACAGGCGCGCGGCAAAAATGCCCTGAAAACCGATGGAAAGCCCAACGGTCAGAGCGGTGGCAATGCCAATAGCTGCCATTTGGTTCATGAGAAGGATCCTGTTTTGGATGGAGTTTCAAAGGGGATCCATCTGTTTGGTGATTGTTATTTTGTTCTTTTAGAATTTATCAAGCGGGGTTTTGTTGCAGTCATCCGAAAGAGCCAATTCCCCGATCTTGTCCGCTGCCTGTTGTAGCAGGGGCACGATTTGATGCGGGTCACTGGTTGCCAAATGTTCGACTTCCATGCCATTGCGAATGAATTGCTCCTCACGCATATGGTCCAGCAATGTCATAAGTGGGTCCCAGAAATCATTGATATTTGCCAAAAGCACCGGCTTTTTATGTTGGCCCAATTGTGCCCAAGTCAGCATTTCGACCAATTCTTCCAAGGTGCCAATACCACCGGGCAGGGCAACAAAAGCCTGCGCGCAGTCAAACATCTTGCGTTTGCGCTCATGCATGTCTTCTGTGATGATGAGTTGCTGAACCGAATCCAGCATCACCTCGCGTTCTTGCAAGAAGCCGGGAATGATGCCGGTGACACGCCCCCCATGATCGATGACGCTTTGAGCGGTGATTCCCATCAAACCGATAGAGCCGCCACCATAAACAAGCTCGATATCCTGTTCGGCCATGGACCGGCCCAGAATTTTGGCTGCAGCTGCATAAGCAGGATCAGTTCCTGCGCCAGAGCCACAATAGACACAGATTCTTTTCAATTTAGTCATGGGTTTAAGTTGCACCATGGCAGGCTTCCGTCAAGCGTGATTTCGACAAAAAAGTCTCTGCCCTTGCTAGGAACCCAAAAAAAGGTTAGGGAACGTCAGGAAAGTCTTTATAAATCCTTGTGTCTTGGTAATTTTTTGTCGTCAAATGCCTTGAATGGGGCAAGGATTTAAGAATGGCATCTCTTGATGGACGCAAAGGGATGCGTGATGCGAAATATGGCAGTGCTATGAAGAATAATAATCTTGTCGTCACGATAGTGGTTTTGATCGTGGGAGCTATTCTGGCCTGGTTTGGCTTTGGTGACAAATTGGCCCAGCAATCAAAGGATGCTGTGACGCAGGATGTGGCACAGACCACAACCGCCTCTGATATCTCGGAAAATGGCAAAGCTGCCAAGGCAACCGAACAGGCTGAAAATCCCGCCTCTGATGCCAAGGCTTCAAAGACAGAAGCGCAAACAGACCCAGCCAAGACGGAGCCGCCTGAGGTTGCATCCAAAACGGATGAAGCGAGCGCTGATGCCAAAGTTGCTTCGAATGCATCTGAGCAAACGACAGACACTGATGCCCTCAAGACGGATAGTATGAAGGCCCCTGAGTCTGCTCAAACTCAAGAGGCATCAACATCACAACCATCTGAAAGCTCAGAAGCATCTGGGCAAAGCAAGGAGAGCGGGCAAAAAGATCCATCCGAAGAATTGGCGGTTCCAGCTTCTGATGACAAGGCCCAGTCCGCTAAAGACACGTCTTCCTCTTCAGACGTGTCTGAGCAGGACGCAAATTCTGATCAAATGGCTCCAACCTTTGATGTGGTAAGGGTTGAGCCAGATGGCAGCACATTGGTCGCCGGTAAAGCTTTGCCCGGATCGGTTGTTGAATTGCTGGATGGAGAGCAGGTTCTGGCCAGTGTAACGGCGGATGAGAGCGGCAACTGGATTCTGATTTTGGAAGAAGCCTTGCGCAAAGGCGTTCATGATTTGCGCCTTGCTTCCAAAGCTCAGGAAAATGGCGAGCAGATTTTGTCCAAATCGAGCATTGCTGTTGCCATTCCTGAAAATGGCGATTTGCTGGTTGTCGAAAGCGAACCGGGTCAGGCTTCGAAAATTTTGGCACAAATCGGTCAAAAGGCTGCTGAACAGGACGCTTCACAAGCTGATCAGACCGCAAACAAGGCAGCGGGTGAGATGGCTGATACGAAGCCGTCCTCTGAGAATGTGAGCGAAGAAAATAAAGAGACGCAAAGTGAAGCTGCCCCAGACGCCGCAGCAAAAGAAGCCGAACCAAAAGAAATGGCTTCAAAGAAGGAAAGCGCAGATGCTGCTGATGGCACCGCTGATGGATCACAAAGTGCGCAATCTGGCACAGACAGTGCGCCTGTTTCCGGTGCAGACACCGATGGCACAGTGAAGCAAGACGCTGTTGAAGCCAGTGTCAGCGTCAAAGCCATTGAGCTGGAAGGCGATATTCTCTATGTGGCAGGGGATGCCAAGCCAGCCGGGTCTGTGCTGCGGCTTTATGTTGACAATCGCCCGATCAGCGATAGCAAAATCAGCGACGCAGGGACTTTCCTGTTTGATGGCCCGATTGCCCTTGACGTTGGCTCTCATGATGTCCGGGTTGATTTGCTGGATGAGGCTGGCAACAAGGTTTTAAAACGCGCCCAAGTGCGTTTTGAGAAAAAAGCAGCCAGCGTTGCCGCCAATAACACGACAACAGCAGGTGAAGCAGGGGGGGATACGACAACAGCCTCTTCTTCTTCCGCTGAACAAAAAACGCAACAAGGCTCTGCCAATCGCAAGGTGATCATTCGCCGGGGCGATAACCTTTGGGAAATTGCGCGGCGTGTTTATGGCGCAGGCTATCGCTATTCGACAATTTATGATGTCAACACCGATCAAATCCGTGATCCGCACTGGATTTATCCGGGGCAGGTTTTCACATTGCCTGTTGGCGAAGCTGGATGGGAGCAGAATTTTGATGCGGTTGATGCCCCCGATAACTCTGAGACAAATTCTCAGTGAGGGTGCTTGTTAACCCCCTTGACCCATCCTACATAGAAAAGGCTGCTCATTGATTTGAGCAGCCTTTTCTTATTTGCATCCTTTGCTTTGTTGTGGGGCCAGTATAGGCTTTGTCATTCGACATGAGGACCACATGTCAGAATAAGAGCTTCTATTCTTTTGGATGCTGTTTAAAGGACCATTTCTTCATGGCGCAATCGTCTTCCAAATCTTCTTCTGCTGTTGCCAATGATGAGCAGGCCAAACTAGATAAGGCGGCAGTGCGGGCGGAAGCTCCGGCCATGCAAACATTGCATAGCCTTTGGCCTTATATCTGGCCCAGTGATCGCAAGGATTTGAAGCGCCGGGTTGGCTATGCCATGGTCGCCTTGCTGTTTGGCAAACTTGCCAATGTTTTCACACCCTATTTTTTCAAATGGGCGACAGATGCTTTGGCCGATCCCACTGCCGTGGATGGCATTGGCCCTGTGGGTTGGTTGAGCGTCCCGGTCCTCTTGGTCCTTGCTTATGCGTTGGGGCGCATTGTCAATACGGGCTTTGAGCAATTGCGCGATGCAATCTTTGCCAAGGTGGGCCAACATGCTGTGCGCAAGTTATCGGATGAGACATTCCGTCATATGCATAATCTGTCTTTGCGTTTTCATTTGCAAAGACGCACAGGTGGTCTCAGCCGTGTGATTGAGCGCGGAACAAAAGGCATTGAGGCGGTGGTTCGTCACACGATCCTTTCAGCGTTCCCTACCTTGCTGCAATTCATTTTGATGGTAGCGGTCATCGCTTATCAGTTTGACTGGATTTATGTCGTCATTGTTGTGGCATTGGTGGTTTGTTATGTCTGGTTTTCCAGCATAGTCAGCTCTTGGCGCATGGATATTCGCCGCGAAATGAATGAATCCGACAATGAAGCGCATTCCAAGGCCATTGACAGTTTGCTGAATTTTGAGACGGTCAAATATTTCGGCAATGAAGAGCTGGAGGCCAAGCGCTTTGATCAATCCATGGCCTCTTATGAACAATCTGCCATCCGCACATGGATCTCGCTTGCCTGGATGAATTTCGGCCAGATTACGATTTTCTCGCTTGGAATGGGCTTGTGTATGGCGCTGTCTGCCCATGCGGTCATACAGGGAGAGCAGACGCTTGGTGATTTTGTGATGATCAATGCGCTGTTGATGCAGCTCTTTGTACCGCTTAATTTTTTCGGCTTTTTGCATCGCGAGATCAAACAAGGGCTGGTGGATCTGGAGGCGATGTTCTCGCTTTTGCGTCAGGCGCCTGAAATTGTCGATCAGAAGAATGCAACTCCCATCAAGATCGATGGGGGAGCAATCCGCTTTCGGGATGTCAGCTTTCATTATGATGAAGAGCGACCCATCTTGCGCGGGGTCAGTTTTGATGTACCGGCGGGTAAGACGGTGGCGTTGGTTGGCCCCTCTGGTGCTGGTAAATCCACCATCTCGCGTCTGCTCTATCGCTTTTATGACGTCAAAGGCGGCAGTGTTGAGATTGACGGACAGGATGTGCGCGATGTCGCCCAAACCAGTTTGCGTCACCAGATTGGAATGGTGCCACAGGATACGGTCCTGTTTAATGACACACTGCGCTACAATATTGCCTATGGTCGCCCCTCTGCCGATGATCAGGAGATAGAGGAAGCGGCACAATTGGCGCAAGTCTCTGACTTTATTAAAAGCCTGCCAGATGGGTTTGAGACCGAAGTCGGCGAGCGTGGCCTGAAATTATCCGGCGGAGAAAAGCAGCGTGTGGCAATTGCCCGCACAATCTTGAAAGCGCCGCCCATATTGGTGCTGGATGAAGCAACATCGGCACTCGACAGCCATACCGAGCAGGAAATTCAATCTGCCTTGGATCAGGTTTCCAAAAATCGCACAACGCTTGTCATTGCGCATCGTCTGTCAACGGTGATCAATGCCGACGAGATTATTGTTCTGGAAAAAGGGCAGATCAAGGAGCGCGGCACCCATGGCGATCTGTTGGCGCAAAAAGGCCTTTATGCTTCTATGTGGGATCGACAACGCGAAGCATCAGAAGCGCAAGAGCGTTTGCGTCAGGCGCTGGAAAAAGAAAAGCAGGATTATTAGGCTCATAACAAAACCCCGCAAAGTGTGTGCTTTGCGGGGTTTTGTTTGGTTCTTTATCCTTTATCCTTTATCCAATCACCGGACTGCCATAATCCTTCCAGCTTTTGGAAGGATAGTCATACATGCGGCCATTATGCTGGCAATCGGGCAACAGACAGTCAATGATGTGACTGGCCAATTCGCTTGGATGCGGCAAGGTGTTTGGATCTTCCCCCGGCATGGCTTTTGCGCGCATACCAGTGCGGACCGGGCCGGGATTGAAGCAATTGGCATTGATCGGCAATTTATCGCATTCGGCGGCATAGGTGCGTACAAGTGCTTCCAAACCGGCTTTGGAGACCGAATAAACGCCCCAATACGGTTTGCATTTATGAGGGGCGCCTGAGGTCATGAACAGGGTGCGCGCGACATCGGACTGACGCAACAGCGGATCAAGCGAGCGGATCAAGCGCCAATTGGCGGTCAGATTGACGCCGATAACCTTGTCCCAGTCTTTCTTTGGGTCTGCATGGCCCAATGGCGTGATTGCACCCAATTGCCCGGCATTACCCAGCAAAATATCCAATTTGCCCCAGCGCTCAAAAATGGCAGCGCCCAGACGATCCAGCCCCTCATAATCAGTGATATCAAGCGGCACCAGAGTGGCAGAGCCGCCCATAGATTGAATGGTATCGTCCAACTCTTCCAGAGCGCCAACGGTTTTTGCAAGGGCAATGACATGGGCGCCTTCGCGGGCCAGTTCCAGCGCTGCGTGCCAGCCAATGCCGCGGGAGGCCCCGGTGACAACGGCTACGCGGCCATCCAGTCTTTTTTCGGTCATCTGCATCTTTTCCTGACTTGGATATAGTGCGAAAAAAGCCTGCCTTGTGATGAGAGGCAGGCTTTTTCAGATCTTAATCACTTTCCACCAGCAAGGCGGTGGTTTTGTTATTTTCCGTCACATCCAACAGCGGGGTTGGATAATCGCCGGTGAAGCAATGATCGGTGAATTGCGGCTTGTCATTGTTGCGGCCTTCATACCCACAGGCCCGGTAAATGCCATCGATGGAAATGAAGCCAAGGGAATCCGCACCGATATATTTGCGCATGCCTTCCAGATCATATTGAGCTGCCAGCAATTTTTCGCGCTCTGGCGTATCAATGCCATAATAATCGGAATGGGTGATAGGGGGGCTGGCCAGCAGCAAATGCACTTCAGCCGCGCCGCCTATATCACGCATCATGGCGACAATTTTCGAGGCAGTTGTCCCGCGCACCAAACTGTCATCGACCAGAACAATGCGCTTTCCTTCGACAACAGAGCGATTGGCGGAATGTTTCAGGCGCACGCCAAGGGCGCGGATTTGCTGGGTTGGCTCAATGAAGGTGCGGCCCACATAATGGTTGCGGATGATGCCAAGCTCAAAGGGAATGCCGGTTTCCTGCGCATAGCCGACGGCGGCAGGAACGCCGGAATCGGGGATTGGCACAATCACATCGGCATCAATCGGATTTTCCTTGGCCAATTCCTGCCCCATGGCTTTGCGCACGTCATAAACGGAGCGACCGGCAATCACAGAATCGGGACGGGAGAAATAGATATATTCAAAGATATCAAGGCGAGGGGGCTGTTTGGGGAAGGGGCGATAGCTTTTTACGCCTTCTTCTGAACAGACGACAACTTCGCCATTTTCGACTTCGCGAACAAATTTGGCCCCGATCATATCAAGAGCACAGGTCTCGGAGGCCAAAACGGGCGCGCCATCCAGATCACCCAATACAAGCGGGCGAATGCCCAAAGGATCACGGGCGCCAATCAGTTTTTTGCGGGTCAAAGCCACCAGCGCATAGCCGCCTTCCATTTGGCGGATGGCATCGATAAAGCGATCAATGATGCTGCTTTCGCGGCTTTTGGCGATCAGCTGCAAGACCACTTCTGAATCTGAGGTGGATTGAAAGATTGCGCCGCGTTTGATCAGCGAGCGACGCAAAGTCATGGCATTGGTGAATTGGCCATTATGGGCCACAGCAATGCCGCCACCATCCAGCTCTGCAAAGAGAGGCTGGACATTGCGAAGAGCAGCACCGCCTGCGGTGGAATAGCGGGCATGACCAATGGCGGCCCGGCCTTTTAACCGTTCCATGGTGGCCGCGTCAGAGAAATTATCCCCCACAAGGCCAAAGCGACGTTCCAGATGGAAATGGGCACCATCATAGGTGGCAATGCCAGCGGCTTCCTGCCCGCGATGCTGCAAGGCGTGCAAGCCCAAAGCAGTAAGGGCAGAGGCATCAGGCGCATTGTAAATGCCAAACACACCGCATTCTTCATGCAATGTATCGCCGTCGAGATCCCATTGGTCAGAGGTTGCTGGTTGAGACGTGGTCGGGGTTTGTCCCAAGTCCATCATGGCTGCGATCCTTTGCAGATATTGGAAACGCTTATGGCAGTTGGATCTGGTTGATCCAATGCCTATTCATGGCTCTGATAGCGCAATTGGTGCGGTTGGTCAGCTATCTTTTTTGCTTATAGAGGAAAAAGTAATCTGACCCAAGGGGCGTTAGTTGCTTTGGCTGGATTTTGTGACCAATTGGTCGAGTTCCTTGGCCTGATTGCTTTTATAGCTTGTATCATTCTTGGCCTGATTTTTGCCTTTTCGTTCCTTGATTTTTTCCATCAATTGCTCTTCAGGATCTTCAGGCAAAAGATTGATCAGCTTTTCACCCACCTGATTGAGCAAAGGTTTGGCCTTGGCTTGGGCGACCCAATTGGGCTGATGGTCTTCTGGCACGAACCAGTTGAAGAAAATCATGGCAACAGCCAT
>JAOXSG010000592.1 GCA_025800105.1 Cohaesibacter sp.
GCTGTTCTAACTGCTCTTTATAGACAGCCTCTGAAAAGGTCACTTGGAGGCACTTGCCCGGCATAAACTGAACTGAAAGTACAGGTTGGGGGGGAAAAATAATCAGTCAACCGCTTAACAATGTCAAAACGAGGGAGAGAAGAAGAAAAAAGCGAACCATCGAGGACAACTGTCTTCACAAATTTGCCGGACATGGCCAAAAGGGCTGCCCAGCAAGGGAAACTAAACAAAAAACACCCGAAAAAGTAAAAAAGAAAAGAAGGAAAGAAAGAAAGAAAAACTCACCAACAAGAAGAAAAAAGAAGTTAAGTCCTGTCGGACGGGCACAGAAACAGCTGGGTGATTGTCACCCAGCCAAAAACGGCACCACGGGAAACCGGCCTGAACTGTGGGCGAAACGTCCAGACAGTCCGTGTGACACTCAGATCAAGCACAGAAATGACTTCCCAAATGGGTAGGGCCTCCGGCCATACTATCCCACGTCACGCAAGTTTTTTTGTTTGTATCTAGGCTAACGGGCAGCCCTCCAGTAGGGTGAGTGCAATGGCTCCCGGATAACGTCTAGTCCCATCGCTATTCCTGG
>JAOXSG010000608.1 GCA_025800105.1 Cohaesibacter sp.
ACAGCTTGAACTGCTTTTGAATTTGAATCATCACTATTGTACAACTGCTTGAGTCTTGATTGAATTTCTGAATCACTGGCATTTTCTGCAACACGAATTTCCTGCACCCAATCTGCATCCTGTCTTTTAACTTCCCCAGCATACCTTTCGTCACTCCCCTTAGCCTGTCTCGTCAATGCATCTGCAGGGTTGACTTTGCCAGGTATATGGCGAATCTCCAGATCGTAGCCCTGCAAGATGCTGACCCATTTCCAGATCCTCCTGTTAACACTGGGCTGATTGGGGAGGTGACGCAGCGACGAGTGGTCGGTCTGCACAATGAAGTGTGTACCCTCCAGGTAATGGCGCCATTTGCCAATGGCCCATACCATGCCTAGCAGTTCTCTCTCGTACGCCGAATACCTCGTCTCTGCTGGGTTCAATTTCCTCGACTCATATGCCACCGGCTGCAGACCCTGTCCAAAATCCTGCTGCAAAATTCCTCCAACCGAAACCAGACTAGCATCGGTAGTT
>JAOXSG010000625.1 GCA_025800105.1 Cohaesibacter sp.
CCCTTTTTGCAGCTCTTGGTTCGATAGATGGGTACTTCAAGATAAACCCGAAGGGCGAGGCAGTTTTGCGCAATGACTACGTCGTAAAATCTTGAAAATGAACCACATTGTCGCGATTTTCCTTCTTGTCCTTACGCAAAACTGCTTTCGCAGAATGTGCTAAATTAATGGGTCCTGAGCCTCTGTCCGAGATGTGAGTCTTTGTACCGGACATAGTTTCATGCTTGCGCATTTTTATGTCTGTAACAAGACTTAACAACACCAAAATCAGAACAATTACGAAAAAATACTTATTTTCTTTAGCCACTCAATCATATGTCTCAAAGCCTGACTTTGCTGCGCCCGGCGTGGATAGACCAGATAAAAGTCTTCTTCATTGCGCCAGATCATAGAGCCGACCGGGAGCAGAGATCCCAGTGCAATTTCCCGCTCGACCAGAATTTGAGGGGCCAGAACCACCCCTTGGCCAGCAACAGCTGCTTCAATTGCCAAGGCCGTTTGATTGAAATGCAAATGTTGTCGCGCAGAGGCTGTTGCGCTGTGTGGTTTTTCTGCTGGCATTTGGTTTTCACGCAGCATTGCCCAATAGGATGGCCAATGATTATGGGCATCGGTCAATAAAGGAATATGCTGCGCGCAACTGGCATCCAGCCCTTGCTGCAAGTGAGGATGATGCTCAAACAAGGAAGGCGCAGCATAGGCTCTGATCTCCATTGGCAAGAAAGGCTCCACCCTCAAGCTTTTTGCAAAAGGCGGCTTGGTCAGCCGAATAGCCAAATCCGCTTCCTGCCGATCCAATTCCGATAGTTTTTCTGTTGCCAGAATTTTGACATCAATCTCAGGATGCTGGCCTGTGAAGGTGCCAAGTCGGGGCATCAGCCATTTTGTCGCCAAGGATGGAGTAAGGCTCAGGGTCAAGCTTTGTGACTGGCTCTCAATATCCTTACTGGCTTCTGAAATGATATCCAGTGCTTTCGCTATTTCCTGATGATAGCGTTTGCCTTGCGCGGTTAGAGAGAGACCTCTTGCTTTTCGTTCAAACAAGTCCTGCCCCAGATACGCTTCCAGACCGCGCACTTGTTGCGCAACTGCTCCTTGAGTCAGATGCATTTCTTCTGCGGCCAGACGAAAATTCAGATGGCGCGCGGCTGCCTCAAACATAGGTAAGGCTTTGAGCGGGGGCAGAGGCTTTTTCATAATAGATCCATTTTCAGCGACCATTGAACTCAAGGCAGTATTTTTTCTATTGGCTTATTTTACAAAAACTGGCTGGTTCTGGCTAGGCATAAGCGGCACACTCTTCTTTATATCCATGTTGTAAGGAGTGTTTTATGTCACATGATATGACAAAAGTTGCCTTAATCACTGCTGGCGGCAGTGGTATGGGCGCTGCCAGTGCAAGAGCCTTGCATGATGCAGGCTATCAGGTTGGGATTTTATCATCCTCTGGCAAGGGAGAAGCCTTGGCCAAGGAATTGGGCGGTTTGGGCGTGACCGGCTCCAATCAATCCATTGCCGATTTGCAAAAGCTGGTTGACGGCGCAATGGAACAATGGGGGCGCATTGATGTTTTGGTCAATAGCGCCGGTCATGGTCCACGCGCGCCCCTATTGGAGCTGAGTGATGAGGATTGGCATAGCGGCATGGATGTCTATTTTCTCAATGCTGTCAGGCCCACTCGGCTTGTCACGCCGATTATGGAGCAACAAGGCGGCGGCGTGATCTTGAATATCTCCACTTTTGCCGCCTTTGAACCCGATCCGACCTTTCCCACCTCTGGGGTGGCGCGTGCGGGACTGGCGGCTTTCACCAAATTGTTTGCCGATCACTATGCCGCCCAAAATATTCGCATGAATAATGTTTTGCCCGGCTTTATCGACAGCCTGCCTGAGCGCGAAGCCTTCAAAGCCCGTATTCCCATGGAGCGCTATGGCACCATGGATGAGATTGGCAAAACGATCGCTTTTCTTGCCTCTGATGGTGCGGGTTATATCACCGGCCAGAATATTCGGGTGGATGGCGGCATCACCCGCTCTGTTTGAGAAATTGTCTTAAAGCCTGATTTAAGAAAATTCTTCGCGGATTTCTTGGGTATGCGCTCCAAGGGGTGGGATTTTTTGGTAATCCAGACGCTCCCGCCCCGCAGGAAGCGGCAATTGAAAGGTCTCGCCATTTGGCAAAATGGATGTGGCTCGTTTCAAAGCTGGATGCGTTGGCAAGTCCTGCAATTTTGTGACACGCGACCAAGCGATCTTTTGCGCAATCAAGCGCTGGATGGCTTCCTCTCGCGTCCAATTGGCAAAGATGGGGTTGATTTGCTCATCCAAAGCCTTGCGATTTTCGCTGCGTTTGGGATTGGTTTCAAAAAGCGGATTTTTTGGCAGATCCGGTCGCTCCAAAACCCCATCGCATAAACGAAGCCATTCGGCATGATTTTGAATGGCGATAACCAACTCCCCATCCTGACAGGCAATTTTGGTATAGGGATAAATCACCGCATGGGAGAGGCCATTGCGGGTTGTTTCCTGCTGTAAATATTGCTGATAGAGCAAAGGCACGGACATCCAGTCTGCCATGCAATCGAACATGGGCACTTTGATATGTTTGCCTTTTCCACTGATGCCACGGCCAATCAAGGCTTCCAGCACCAGCGCGTGCGCAACCATGCCTGTACCAATATCGGCAATCGAGACGCCGACCTTCACCGCCTCCTCTTGTGTGCCTGTGACAGTGCAAATGCCGCTTTCTGCCTGCACCAACATGTCATAGGCGCGCATATCGCGATAGTCGCTGTCCTGACGATAGCCATAAATATCGACCACAATCAATTTGGGATAGAGCTTTGTTAAATGCGCCCCACCCAAGCCAAGGCGCTCGGCTGCACCGGGGGCGAAATTTTGGATGAAGACATCTGCCTTTTTCAGCATCTTGTGCAACAAGGCCATATCTGCTTCTGTCTTTATATCCAGAACTGCGCTTTCCTTGCCGCGATTGAGCCAGGCGAAATAGGCACTGGTGCCTTTGACAGCTTCGTCATATTTGCGGGCCGGATCACCTTCTGCGCGCTCTATCTTGATCACGCGTGCCCCGGCATCGGCCAATTTGACGCTACAAGTGGGCGCTGCAACAGCCTGTTCAAGCGAGACAACCAACAGACCTTTGAGCGGCTGATCCTGCAAGGGCTGCTCTTTTGCATCAGGCCCTGAGGCGCTTTTCTGTTCTGATCCGGGCATGATACATCCTTCCTTGCAAGCTTTGGCGCAATTTGCAGCTTCTTGCAAATTATCAGGCTGTGGCTTGCAATGGCAGGATAAAAATCTCATTTCCCCTTGAGAAAAAGTCGAAGACAGCGCCCCAATGGCTATTCCTTACCAGAGCGTCCACGAAAGCCCTTGGCAAAGACATACATTTCCGGGCTTTCCTTGCGGCTTGCCGGGGGCTTGATATGGGCGATGCTTTGATAATCGCGTTTTAACTCGGCCAACATGTCATGCTCTGTCCCGCCCTTAAAGACCTTGGAGAGGAAGACACCGCCGGGGCGCAGATTTTCTTTTGCAAAAAGCGCGGCCACTTCAAAAAGATGCACAGTGCGCAAATGATCAGTCTGTTTATGACCGGTGGTGGGCGCTGCCATATCTGACATCACAATATCGGGCAAATGGCCACCCAAGGCTTCCATCAGGGCTTGTGGGGCGTCATCATCCAGAAAATCTTTTTGCAGAATATGCACGCCTGCAATCGGGTCCATGCCCAGATAATCAATGCCGACGACCAAGGGATTGTCGCTGTTGGACTGAACACGCCGGGCGGCAATATCGCACCAGCCGCCGGGGGCGCAACCCAGATCAACCACGCGCATTCCGGGTTTCAAGAACTGGAATTTATCGTCCATTTCAATCAATTTGAAAGTGGAGCGAGAGCGAAAGCCCTCGACCTTGGCCCTCTGGACGTAAGGATCGTTCAACTGGCGCTGAAGCCAACGCGTAGAGGAAGCCCTGCGACCCCGTGCAGTTTTTACCCGCACCCGCTCAACGCGATGCCCTTGAGAGTCCCGGCCTTCTCCGCCGCTTTTTCCCTTAGCCATATATCCCGTTCCTATTCTCACCCACCATCATGTCTGTCTTGTATCTCTGACGTTCTGGCATTGGGCAACCATTCTTGCTCATATCAGCCATTGTCGTGAGGCGCGTTTTGGTTTGTTGTCTCGCCTGCGGTTTGGCCAGATCCAGCTTGCCCCGTCTGTCCGCGATGGCCACGGCCTCCGCGCCTGCGTGGACGGCGATTTTTGCTGTTGCGTTTTTTGCCAGATTGCGGCGTCCAGACCCCATCATCCAGCATCATTTCCATTAAAATGCCCTCGCGCAAGCCCCTATCGGCAACGCGCAATTGTGGGCATGGCCATTCACGATGGAAGGCTTCCAAAATAGCGCATCCTGCCAGCACCAGATCGGCGCGATCCTGACCTATGCAGGGATTGGCAATGCGTTCTTCAAAATCCATTTCCAGCACCCGGGCAATCATGGAGCGCACTTCCTGTGCGCTGAGCCAAGTGCCATCGACCTGCTTGCGATCATAGCGCTCCAAGCCAAGATGCACGCCGGCCAGCGTTGTCACCGTTCCCGATGTTCCTAGCATATGGATATGCTTGGTCTGAATGGCATGGGCAAGGGCTTCACGTTCGTCAAATTCATGCAGCATTTCGCGTACTTCTGCAACCATGGCTTCGAAATGCTCTTTGGTGACAATATGGCCGCCATGCTTTTCTGACAATGTGACCACACCAACTTGCAGCGAGGTCCAGCAGCGCATACGCTCTGAGAGGCGACGCATGGCGCGGCGGGTTTGGCGATTGCGTTTTTCGCCGGGTAATGGCTGTTTTTCTTCTTCTGCAATCTTGTCCAGATCCAGCCAGACAATTTCTGACGAACCGCCACCAATATCAAACAGGACCACGCCTTCGGCCTCTGGATGGACCAGTGAAGCACAGCCAGCCACAGCAAGACGGGCCTCTGTCTCGCGGTTGACGATTTCCAGTTTCAGGCCGGTTTCCTTATAGACACGATGCAGAAATGTGCCGCCATTCAGCGCCCGGCGGCAGGCTTCTGTTGCGATCAAACGGAAACGTTTGACCCTGCGATAGGCCAGTTTGGATTTGCAGATTTTCAGCGCGGCAATGGCACGCTCTTGGGCTTCATTGCTCAAACGGCCTGTTTGGGACAAGCCCTCGCCCAGCCGGACAATGCGGGAGAAGGAATCCACCACGCGGAACGACTGGCCATGGGGCTCTGCGACCAACAAGCGGCAATTGTTGGTGCCCAAATCAAGCGCGGCATAGACTGTGCGATCTGGATGGAAATGCGCTTTTGCCTGTGCTGGGCCATGAGCGCCACCACTTGCATGCTTTTTGCCACGATAGGATGATCCGCGATGGGATTGGGGGCGCGGGCGCTCCCCCTGCTCTTGTTGCGAACGGTCTTGCTGAGGGCGCTCTTGTTGTGGCCGATTTGAGCGTGATTGCGCTGGGTGATTGGACTGACGTCCCTCGCCCATCTGGCGTTTGCGCCCTTTGCGACCACGGCGTCGTTGCTCGCTCTGAGGCTGGGCCTCCGTTTGCGCTTGACCATGTGTTTCAGCTTGGCCCTGATGAACTTTAACTTGAGCTTGCGCTTGTGGTCGCGTCTGGTCTTGCATCTGGGCGTCACTGCTCTCAGGCTTTGCCTTTGACGGCTGCCCAACACCAAAGTCTCGCCCAGTCCTATCTGACTGGCGAGGCATATTGTGCTGGTTGGCTGAGGATACAGCGCCAGATTTGCGCTTGCCTTTCCGGCGCCGCGCTTTGGACTTTGGCTGCTCTGCCTGCCCGGTTTCCGGGTTTGATGACCCGGATTTGCCGTGAAGCCTTTCAGGCTCCTGCCGTTTTGCAGAAGACCGGCGCTTGCCGTTACGCGCGCGCTTACTGGTCCTCTCGTCTTGTGTGACAGGAGACCTGCTTTCGCTTCTTTTTTCCTCTGCTTTGCTTTTGCTGGCAGAAGAATGCGCAGGTTCAACAGCTGTACGACGCCCGTTTGGACGATCGTCAGCGTCATGTGCCACTTAACGTCTCCTGCTGCGCTGCTTCATGTTGACAAAACATGGCGCGCAGCGTGTGATTCAAAATCAATGTCGCCAACCAGTCTATCAGGCCCCTAAAATAGAGCAAGAGCCAAGCGAACGGCTTTTTACTTTTTTGCCGCGCGGCTCTCCTCTTTGCGCTTTTTTACAAACACAAAAATCGATCAGTCTTTCAATAGAAAGGCTCTTAACAGGGGCATATTTTAAAGGAAAAAGTCTGGCTGGGGATCCTGGACTCGAACCAGGACCGACGGAGTCAGAGTCCGCTGTTCTACCATTAAACTAATCCCCAGCAGGATTTGATTGCGGCATCATAAGCACCGCTATCGGTAGTGTGGGATCGTTTAATGGCTTTGCCTGCGCCCGTCAAGCATCTTGCAAAGCATGTGCATAAATGAATGGGGAAAAGAAAGCCGGTTTGATTGGCTTTGTGGCGATGGTTCAAACCGGCTTTTAAGCTATCAATCGTGATTGTGGCCTGCATGACTATGCTGGGTGGCATTGTCTGCTTCGATTTCAATCGTGACATGCATTTCGCCACGATCAAAGAGCAATTCCATCTCGAAGCTGTCCCCTTTGTGATAATCTTGTGAGAGAGCATTCAAGCGCAAGGCCATAGCCTTTGGGGCCAAATCCAGATGTCGGCCCGCCTTGATAGGCACAGGCTTTTTGATCGGCAGATATTTTGGCGCGCCATCTTTTAGCTGAAATCCGACCAGCTCCACCGATTGGGCATTGCCAGCTTCGCCGCCTTTGAAGATCACCGTGGCATCAGAACGATTGTCCAATTCCACAAAAATCAATCCATCCTCGCCTTTATGGCTTTCGCGCATCCAGCCATGCAAGGCATGAATGCCCTTAAACTCGCTTTTATGTGTCTCATGCTTATGTTCACCATGCTTATGATTATGATTATGATGATCATGTTTTGCTCCACTTCCAGCATAGGCTGCACTGGCCGTGAGAGACAGGACGCTGGCAATCAGCATTACACTCAGGTTGTTGGATTGCATCTTGATTCTCCTTGTGTGACAGATAGCTTGCGTCAGGCTCGCAAATCCCTGATCGCAGGCTGAAGCAGGGCAAGGCCTGCCGGGATCATGGCCAGTAGAATGGTGATAGAGACAAACCCGGCCAGCAAATGAAATTCTGGCCATTGCAGGCTTGCCTTGATCAGGATATCGGTGCGCTCACTGATGATGTTTGACAAAAGAGCCGTGGTCACAAAGCCAAGCCCCAAACCAGACACAGCCCCTGCTCCAATCAAAATGGCGGCAAAATTCCAAACGATCGAAAAGACAAACCGTCTTGGCGCACCGATGGCTCGTAACAGTGCCAGCCGCCGGGCAAAAAGGCGGGTTAAGATGACAAGCCCTGTCAGGACGCCCCCGGCCACCAAAATTTGCGTGATAACCGCCATGATGGACATGACGGAGCGGATATCCCCCAAGATAGTATGCAATTGGGACAGTACGGCCCCAGGAAAGATGGCCATACTCTCTTTGCGGGTAAATTCCGATTTTAGCGCATAATTGGCCCAAAGCTCTTCTGCCCTGACCAAAATGGCGGGCGTGCCGGGAAAATAGTCTGGATCAAAGGGCGGGCCGAGGCGTGCGCCTTCTTGCGGTTTATGGCCCGTTCCCATTCCATGAACCAGCCAAACGGCCTCAACCGGCACCAAAATCGCCTTGTCCCACGGGCTACCCGTTGGTTGCATACGGCCCACAATCTGGAAGGCTTCACCTTCATGGGCATCTGCTTCTGCAGTATGACCCATGCCATGCGCCGGGGTGAAGTGACTGCCCAATGGCAAATCAATCGCGCTGCCTATCACTGCTTCAAAAGTTTTTTCGAAAGCGCGGCCTTTGCTTAAATCCCCTGAGAGATGCTTCAAGAAATCCAATGTTGTCCCGACAACCGGTGCGCCCTGATAGCTGTCACCAAATGCAATGGGGGCTGCAAAACTGACATGATCATGATTGGCAATTTCATTATAGAGTTTGCCATCAAGGAGCGGTAAATCCGTTGGCTGTAAATAAACAGCTGCCAGAACATTGGTCACCTCGCTGCCCGGTGCGGCAATGATAAGGTCAAATTTTTCTGCGGCTTTCGCTGTGCCTTTGCGCAAGCCCCGTTCCTGCGCCAAAAGCCCAACCCCAAGCGCCACAGAGGTTGCAATCAACGCAACGAACATCAGGCTGGTCCAGCGAAATTGCCACAGCATTGCCCGCACCAGAGGAAGTGGTCTGGAGCCGCGCGAGACATAAAGGCCAACCATGATGCATGGCATCAAATATAGGGCGAATAAAAGACTGTCCTGCATGAATGGCGAGAGCGCATCCCATAGATCAAGCATGAAGAGCGGTAGAAAATCTATCATGATCCTGCCTCTTCCTTGCCTTGCTTTTGTCTGTCGTTTCGCTCGGTAATCTGGCCGTCTGTGACTTCAAGGATGCGATCCATTTTTTCACATAAGGACATGTCATGACTGACGACAATCATGGTTTTTTGCTGCGCACGCACCAGAGCCGTCAAATCTTCAATCAAGTGATCAGACGCCTTGCGGTCAAGGCTGGCTGTTGGCTCGTCGGCCAAGAGAATGGGCGGATCATTGGCCAAAGCACGGGCAATTGCGACGCGCTGCCTTTCTCCGCCAGAAAAACTGGCAATGGTGCGTTTGGCGATATCCTTGATGCCCAAATGACGCAAGGTTTGCTCGGCGCGTTGCTGCACTGCCTTTTTGTTGTGTCGCGGCATATAGCCGTTGGAAATAGTGGCATTGGCAAGGGCGTCCATTTCTTCAAACAGTAAAAAGTCCTGAAAAATCATGCCCAGAGTTTCGCGTCTGAAACGCGCACGCGCTTCAGAGGAAAGTTTGATCACATCCTGCGCTTTGCTGCTTCTCTGTTTTGTGTCGGTTGCTTGGGGGAGCGACCAGCATATTGAGCCGGACATATGCTCTGCTAGGCCTGCCAGCGCGAAGAGCAAGGTTGATTTGCCCGCGCCCGACGCGCCCTTGATGGCGATGGTCTGGCCGTGAAAAATCTTTAACTGCGGCACATCCAAGAGCAATCGATCGTTTTCTCCCCTCACCTGCAAATCCTTGACGGTCAGAATTGTGTGAGGCTCGGACCTTTCGTCCATAAAATCAGAACCGTTCATAGCTGGCATTCACCACTCGCACACGGCTGACAAAGCCGGTGTCTGGATCCTTGAACGAGCCAAGCGCCAAACGTCCCTTGACGACAATTTTCTGATTGAACGGAATGACCTTCAAAATCCGCTTGGTATAGATGGCTAGAATATCATCGGGCCATTCTGCATCTGTTTCGCAAAACGGACAGACAGCGAGTGGGCGTTTTGTGAGGACGAAAAAGCTGGATTCGGCCTTTAAAGGTGGGGCCATAAAGCCTTCGACCAAAATGGTTTGCTCTTCATGAGCCTTGGCAAAGTCAGAAAAGCTCAGATCCTTATTGTAAAGCTCGCGCATTTTGATGCGGGGGATCTGGGCATGAGCATCGCGCTGCATTCCGGGCACAACAGACATAGCCGCGGCTGTGGCTGCGATTGCACTTTTGTTCAAAAAATCACGGCGATCCATCATCAGATCAACCTCTTTTTTTTCATTGGAAATGGAAGACAGAATAATTTCCATCTTCCATTATTGCTTAAAATCAGCCCAATTTTTATTTGGCGTTGGCTGCGTGCATCATGACGTTGAAGATATAATTTTGCTCAATGGTGCCATTGAGCAGATGCGCCCAAGGGCCGCGAGCATAAACTGCAACATCTTCGCCAGAATGGGTCTCGGAAGAGCGCGGGATCAGAGCCTGTTGTGTATAGTCAGGATCCGTTGCCTGTTCCATGGTGATGTCACCACGAGCCCCCACCCAATTCATATCTTCGCGCAAGACAGAGCCTGCACCATTGAGGTAGCCGATGACGGTGTAAGGTTTGCCGTCTTTGCCAGTTTGTGGCTTGTCGGAATATTTCACACCATTTTTATCGATGCCCATGCAAATGCCAGTGATCGGATTCCCGCGACCGCAATAGCCGTTAAAGGCAATGGCATGTTCGTGATCGGCGGTGACAATGATCAGAGTATCTTCTGGCGAGGTCAATTCAGCCGCTTTGGCAACCGCTTGTGCGAAGGCAACGCCATCGGTTACAACGCGATGGGCATTGCCGTCATGGTTGGCATGATCAACGCGGCCAGCTTCGATGGATAGGAAAAAGCCTTTTTCGTTGCCTTGCAACGCCTTGATCGCGGCTTCGGTCATTTGCGCCAAAGAAGGCTCGCCTGCCCGGTCATGCTCATATTTCATATGGGAGCTTTCAAACAGGCCGATGATTGGCTTGTTTGATTTCAGATCCAGCGCCTTGAAGCTTTCCTCATTCCAGACATAGCGCGCGCCAGCAGCTTCCAGCTCCTTGATGAGGTTCTTGTCATCGGTGCGCTTGCCGCTTTTGCCTTCCTGATCCTTCATCGCTTTGGGGATGAAGTGGCGGCGACCGCCACCGAATGCAACATCAACAGTGCCAGCCTTCATCGCATCCATCAGCTGGGTTGCGATATCTTTTTGGGTGCAGCCTTCTGGCAGCTTTGAATTGTCTTCAAAATTGCGATCAGCAGAATGTGCATAGGCAGATGCCGGGGTCGCGTGGGTGAGACGGGCTGTGGAGATAACGCCAACAGATTTGCCTTGCTTGGTCAGCAATTCTGCGATGGTGGCGACTTTTGCCCCTTCCACTTGTGAGCAATCCCCACGGTTCAGGCTTTCATCCACCCCAAGAACACCTGCCTTGGTTTTGACGCCGGAATGCATCGCGGTGCCTGTTCCGGCAGAATCCGGGGTTTGGGCGTTGACATTATAGGTTTTGACAAGGCCAAGATGGGGGAAATTTTCGTGAGCAAGAACATGCTCTTCACCCAATTTGCCCATTTTCTGACCCTGATAGACACGGGTTGCATAATTGGTGCCAACCCCATTGCCATCTGCAATCAAGATGATCACATTTTTGGCACGCTTGGTAATTGGCTGAACGGCCATGCGCTCTTTCAAAGCGGCTTGAGCATTCTTGTACCATTCATTGGATTTCTGTGGCATATGGCCATCAGCAAAAGCAACTGTGCTGGACATCAGCAGTGCTGCAAAGGTGAGAAAAGACTTTTTCATGATGAACTCCCGTTGTTCCTCACGGACACACCTAAAAGTTTCTCATGACAGTTTTATTGCAGCGGATATTTTGTGATTGCGATTGCCCTTTGCCCTGCCTCTCACTCAAAAGGCTGATTACCTTTCTTCTCGGTGGTCTTAGTGATCAAGGCATTTATCGATTTTCACATGGTCGCCAAGACATTGATCGTGATTGTTCAACACCTCCAAGATTCGGCAATTGGCGACATCATGATGGCTGCATCCGCCGATCATATTTTCCAGCTCTTTTTTCAGAGCTTGCAATCTGGCTATATGCTGATTGACCAATTCCAATTGTTGAATGGCCAATTGATCGGCAGTCTCGCAAGAGGCATCGGGATGGCGCGTCAAGTCCAGCAAAGCGCGGATGGCATCCAGCCCAAAGCCCATATCACGGGCATGGCGAATGAAGGTCAGGCGCTCCATTGCCTTGGCATCATAGCGGCGCTGTCCGCCTTCGCTACGCTCTGGCTCTTCCAGCAAATCGATTTTTTCATAATAGCGAATGGTGGGCACCTTGGTGCCGGTTTTGCGCGATAATTCACCAATGGTCAGCATGGACTCTGTCCGGTTTTTTGCTTCATTTCTTCCTAATAAGTTGCCTTTGCATGGCATAAAATCAACAGGTCTGTGACTTTTTTTGCTTTTGCTCTTGAAGCTCTAGCCACTAGAGGCCGTAAAAGTGCCATCAGCCATACTATTTTTATGTCATTTTGTTGCTGGAAGGCAAATGCAATGGTTGATTCTGTCCCCTCTGATCTCAAAAGCTGTTGTGGATCCCAAGCCGCCGTTAAGCCTGTCGCCTCTTCTTCTGGTTGTTGCAGCAAAAAAGATGACGCGCCAAAGGCTCATACACACCATCGCGGGTGTGCTCATGATCATGATAGCCCCCAAATAAGTGTAAGAGAGGGTCAGAGCGGCCGCTCTTTTCAGGTGATTGGCATGTGCTGCGCCGAAGAAGTGACCATGCTCAAAGCGCAAATTGGGCCGCTTGTTGGCGGGGCTGATTATCTGGGATTTGATTTACTCAATGGCCGCATGGTCGTTCTGGATGGTGCCAAGGCTATTTCTGATGCTGCCCTGATTGACGCGGTGAGCAAAACCGGTCTGCGCGCCGCAAAATGGGACAAGGAGACCGCTGATCAGGAGCGGATTGTGCAGTTTTCTCGCCTCAAACTTTTCACTCTGGGCAGTGCTTTGGCTTGGCTTGGCGGTTTGCTTTTTCATTTGTTCGAAAAGGAAGGCGGAGGCCTACTGAGCCTGTTTGCAGGTCATGAGGGCAGCGCCATGCCCCTCATGGAAATGGCATTTTATGTGAATGCTGCGGTGCTGGGCGCGCGCTATGTGGCACCCAAGGCTCTGTTTTCCATTCGACGTCTTTCCCCGGATATGAATTTGCTGATGATGGTGGCCGTTGTTGGGGCCATGGTGATTGGAGAATTTTTTGAAGCAGCAACAGTTGCCTTTCTGTTTGCTTTGTCTCTCACGCTTGAGGCATGGAGCGTTGGGCGCGCACGCACTGCCATTTCCGCTCTTCTCAGTCTTGCACCACAGCAAGCCCTGAAGCTGGAGGCCGATGGCAGTGAGCGGCTTGTGCCAGCCGAGCAGATGAGGCCCGGCGATCAATTCATCATACGTGGTGGGGACCGGGTGCCTTTGGATGGCCTGATTCTGTCTGGCCGCAGTGCTCTTGATCAGGCACCCATTACCGGTGAGAGCATTCCCGTTGCTAAAGAAGAAGGCGACGAGGTCTTTGCAGGCACAATTAATGGCGATGGCAGTTTAACCGTTCAAGCCACCAAAGCGGCCCATGATACAGTTTTGTCGCGCATCATCACTATGGTTCAGGATGCCCATTCCAAACGGGCTGATGTGGAACAATGGGTGGAGCGCTTTGCCAAAATCTATACGCCCGTGGTGATGGTCTTGGCCCTGTTGGTGTTTTTGCTGCCGCCTCTTGTGTTTGGCGGCCAATGGGCAGACTGGTTTTATAATGCACTGGTTTTGCTGGTCATTGCCTGTCCTTGCGCTTTGGTGATTTCCACCCCTGTGGCCATTGTGGCCGCCCTTACCGCCTCTGCCCGGCATGGTGTTTTGGTTAAAGGCGGCAGTTTCATGGAATTGCCCGCCAAACTGGAGGCAATCGCTCTGGACAAAACCGGCACCCTGACCCGTGGGGAGCCGGAAGTGCAGGATTTGATCGCTTTTGATCCGGCATCTGAGCGTGAGCTTTTGCAGATTGCCGCCAGTTTGGAAGCGCGCTCCTCTCACCCTCTTGCCCGTGCCATTCTGACCAAAGCCAAACAGGATGGGCTGATTTTGGCGCATATTGATGAGGCGCAGGCCCTGCCCGGTCGCGGTGTTCAAGGCATCATTGATGGACGCGCTTACTGGCTTGGCTCACCGCGTTATGGGGATGAAAAAGGTCTTATCACCCCGATGATTGAAGACATGATTGGCGATTTGCAAGCCAAAGGCCAGACCGCCATTGTGGTGGGGCATGAGGATGGAATCATGGGCCTGTTGGCTCTGGCTGATGCCATTCGGGAGGATGCACGCAATGTGGTTGATGCACTTCATGCGCAAGGCGTCAAAACCATTGCGATGCTGACCGGCGACAATGAACAAACGGCCAAAGCTGTTGCGCAATCTGTTGGCATTGATCAGGTTTATGCCAATTTGCTGCCAGAGCAAAAGGTGGATGCAATTGAAGCGCTGATGGCTGACCATAAGGTGGTGGCCATGGTGGGGGATGGGGTGAATGATGCACCCGCCATGGCACGGGCCAGCTTTGGCATTGCCATGGGCGCTGTTGGCTCAGACGCTGCCATTGAGACCGCCGATATGGCGCTTATGAGTGATGATATTGGCAAATTGCCATGGATGATTGGCCAATCTCGCCGCACGCTTGGCATTATCAAGCAAAATATTCTTTTCTCGCTGGTGATAAAAGCTGTGTTCGTTTCTTTAACCCTTGCCGGTCTGGCCAGCATGTGGGGGGCGATTGTTGCCGATGTCGGCACCTCTTTGTTGGTGGTTGGCAATGCCTTGCGCCTGCTCAGGCATTGATTATCGGGCTATTGCCTCCTATTGTTGCGCAATCTCTGTTCAATAAGGATATGTCATGAAAGCCAATCCTCTGAAGCTGAATAAATTGCAGCTTAAAACCCTTGTTCTGACGCAAATTATGGCGCGCAGCCAGCCAGAAGAAGCATGGGGAGACGATGGCAGTATCACTCTTACCTCCCTGCCCCATGCCCATGGTGATCATATGCATGTGGGTGAATTTGTGGTTGCGTCAGCTGATGCGACCGGTTTCTCCAATCGTGCCGTTTGGACAGCATTGGCCCGAAAAGGACTTGTGCAAAGCCGTGACATCCCGCCGATTGTGCTCACCCGCGAGGGACTTGAGTATGAGACAGGGCTGGATCATCATTTCGTCCATAAATCTGATCATTAGGATCTAGGCTCAGGACCCATTAATTTGGCACATTCTGCGAGAGCAGTTTTGCGCAATGGCAAGGAGAAAAATCGCGACAATGTGGTTCATTTTCAAGATTTTACGACGCAGTCCATTGCGTAAAAATGCTTCGCCCTTCGGGTTTGTCTTGAAGCACTCATCTATCGAACCAAGACCGGCAAAAAGGGAACCACCCTTATTTTGCTCTTGGCTCTTCTATATGAATGCTTCAAGACAAACAGAATAGGATAAATTAATGAGTCCTGAGCCTAGCCATTAGGTTCCCTTACCTTGTTGACGATTTTGCCGGGAGTGGGACATGCAGGCCAAAACGCGCGAACAAAGGCAAGAAGAAATTCTGGAAGCGGCTTTTGAGGTGTTGGCTGAAAAAGGCTATCGCCGCACTTCCATGTTGTCCATTGCCAAGAAAGCCAAAGCCTCCAACCAGACGCTTTATCGCTGGTATGGATCCAAAGAGGCCCTCTTTTCCTCGGTGGTCAAAGCCAATGCCAGGCAAGCAATCGAAATGCTTGAAAAAAATATTCACATTCAAAAGCCAATTGACACGACCTTAATTGCATTGGGCGAAGCGCTTTTGCTGTTGCTTACAAGCAAGCGCGCTGTTTTGCTCAATCGCGCAGCAGCGGCCGATGCGTCTGAAACGGGAAGATTGGGACAAACAATTGCTGAGTTCGGGCGCTCTGCTGTGCGTCCTTTGCTTATGGATTATTTGCAAAGGGCCGCTGACAATGGCGAGTTGAGCTTTGATGAGACAGGCACTCTTGAAGAGGCAGCCGAGACTTATTTCTATCTTCTGATCGGCGATATTCAAATCAGACGCGTGATTGGTGTGTTGGACGTTTTGAGCCAGCGTGATGCCAATGCCCGCTCGAAACGGGCCAGTGCTCACTTTCTTTTGCTCTTTGGAGCGCAGAAAAACTTTTAATAATGGGGTGGTTTTTTATTGGCAGCCGGGGCTTCCATTCCCTCTTCCAGCTCTGCCAATGCCCCTTTGAGCATCCCGACCTGACGGCCCAGACGATCAATCATATCCCATTGTCTGGCAACCATGTCGGATAATTCATCGATTGTGGTTGCCTGATGGGTGATTTGGATTTCCAGATCGACAATCCGCTCTTCCAGCTTTTCTTCCATGGTCCTGCCTTTTTGCATATTGCTTTGATGCCTTGATAGGCCAGACTTTCTATCAATGCCAGCATTGCATGCATGAAAAAGATAAATATCAAAGATGACAGGCATTTTGGTTGGGAGAGCGCTCTTATTACGACTGCTTTTTATTTGTCTTTCATTGCATCGATGACATGCTGTTTCATCACGCCATTTTCAAAGGCATCAGGGGGTGCAATCATGCCGCGCAGAAAAATGGCCATTTGCAGGCTTCTGGCGATAGTTTCGGCACGATTGATAAACAGGACTGCTGCTCCGGGCGTGCATATTTCGTGCGCTGTTTCACGGAACAAAGACAGCCAACTGGCAAAATCTTCCGGCTTTATCTCTGTCATTTTCATATGAGCGGGAACAGGCCTTCCCTGATATTCGGCGGTTTGCATCACCACCGAGCGCCAGAAGGCTTTCATCTGGTCCAGATGCTCTGACCAATCCTTGCTCATGTCATTGGCAAAGAGCAGGGCAAGCCGCTCATGCTGGCGGACCTTGCCATAGAAAGCTTCGACCAGCTCATCTACCATTTCTTGTGTGATGGAAGGCTCCAAAGGCTGTCCCTGCCTTTTCAAGCGCGTCAGCGGGCGGGCGCTTAAAGGCTCATGCTCTTGTTTTTCGGCTTTGTGATGCTGTGACATAAGTTGCCTTCGATGACTGGAATTGCCGCTCCAATATTTATCCTCTTGTGTTTGTCCCGTTGTGTGTGCCCTTTGTCAAGACTTTGTCTTGCCCCATTGGGTGCGAGCTTTTAGGCTCAGGACCCATTAACTTCGCACATTCTGCGAGAGCAGTTTTGCGCAATGGCAAGGAGGAAAATCGCGACAATGTGGTTCATTTTCAAGATTTTACGACGTAGTTCATTGCGAA
>JAOXSG010000634.1 GCA_025800105.1 Cohaesibacter sp.
AATTGGCCTGTCAAAAGCCAATCATCCAGCGACAATGCGCGCAAATTTGAACGGGAAATGGATCAGGTAAAATCAGACCAGACCCCACCAGCACGCGAAAATGCATCACCGGCAAACAGGGCAGCCAGCGACACTGCCCCAACCGCCAAAGAGGCTTCAAAAGAGGCAAGCAACCAGAGCAGCACAAAATCCTCTGAAGTCAACAAAAGCAAAACATCTGATCAGAAAGTCAGCCCTGAAACACAGGAGGACCAAGTCCTTGAGAGCAGCGCAAAGCAAACAAATCCATCTGCTTTGGAACAGTCCGCCAAATTGCAGATTCAGGAGCAAAGCACAGCGCTAAAATCTGGTCTGGAAGCAAGCGCAACAACTGGCCAGTCAGACCAGTCAAAGGCGCAAACGACAGAACAAAAACGATCCAGCAGCGCCCTATCCCCTGCCGCGCCAAAAGATATGGCACAAAATGATCCGGCTCAGACAGATTTGAGCCTTGCCCAAAAAGGTGAAAGCCAAAATGAGGGTAAGGTGCAACCAGCTTTTGTTGGAACAAACCAAGACGAGCAGACATCTGCCAACAAGACCGCGACACAAGCAAGCGCGCCCGGCATGTCTGAAGCCTTAAACAAAACAAATCCCAATGCTGGCATCACGCCTCAAACAAAGGATGCACAGACGCCAGCCAACCAGCTTGCCCAACAGCTTAACCCGGAAGGGCAAGGGAAAGACATCGCAAGCAAAGGGACCACAGCTCAAAATCCTGACGCCTCAGCAAATTCTAACATCATAGCCGCCAACAAAACAGCCAGTGATCTGGCCACAGAAAAAGGCACACAGCCGCTCTCACAAGAGCAAAGCAAAGCAGCCTTTGACGCCACAAAAAACCAAAAGTCTGAGCAAGGAGTGACAGAAACAATCGAGCTTTCTGTGCCTGACAGTGAGACCAAGAGCGAGCAAACAAACAAGGCTGCGAACCAGTTAAACAAAGCAGCTCTTGCCTCATCATCTGACCAAGCGCATGCCAAGCAGGCAGGCCAGCAAAGTCAACAGCCTGCACTTGCAGCAACCGGCATAGCACTTGATGAGGCACAGGCAGCGAGCAGCCAAAGCCCAGAAACGATCAATCCCGATGGGAAAGAGTTGAGCACAAAGAATGTGGCTGCAAAAAATAGTGACGCTCAAAATGCAGCACAAGAGCAAGGTCAGCAGGCAAATAAAGCAATGCCTGCAACGCAAAATGCTGAAATTTTGGCAGCAAAGCGCAATGCTCAAGGCAATGAAGGGCAAAAGCCAGACCAACAGACGCAAACAGCTGACGATATATCTGACAATGATACCCCATCAGAGCAACGGCCTATCGCAGAAAGCGAAAAACCTGCAATTCACCAAAATGATCGTCAGGAGCAATTGGCCAAATTAAGAGCACCCAAAGGCACTATTTTTTCCCAATTAATGGCAGGCGTGCAAATAGGTCAGACAGCCTCAGGCAAATTCGATGCCTCGATGGACAGCTTTGATCCAATGGCAGACATGGATCAAACAAATATGCAGCTATCAGGCACTCCCGGTCAGGACAGCTCTGTCCGACTGATGGGATTTGATGCCTTCGCTAAAACCGGAACCCTGCCAAATGCAACAAGTCTGGCCAATGCGCAGGCGATCGCGGCCCAAATTTCCCGCCATGTACGCAATGGAGAAAATCGTTTTGAAATTCGCCTCGATCCAGCAGAGCTAGGTAAGATTGACGTGCGCCTGACCATTGGCTCTGATGGTCAAACCCGTGCTCATCTATTTGTCGAGCGCCCCGAAACCATGGACTTTTTGATGCGCGATCAAAGAATGCTGGAGCGCACCTTGCAGCAAAGCGGCCTGCAACTGGATGATCAGGGGCTGGAATTTTCATTAATGGATCAACAAAACCAAAATCAGCAATCCAATGATCATCAGGATCAAAGCGCTGATCAGGGTGGGCAAGTGCTGGCTTCTGACACACACAATCAGGCGCAGATCAGCCAATTGGAAGCCCAAAATGCAGCCCTCTCCCAAACCTATATGGCCCGTGATGGCGTCAATCTGGTGATTTAAGCAAGAGGATAAGGAATAAGTCATGACCGCAATTGGTTCTGTCACATCAAATACAAACTCCTCCTCGGCTGCCGATCAAACAGCGTTGATCGGCAATTACGAGACATTTTTGACATTGCTGACCACACAATTAAAGAATCAGTCACCACTGGACCCCATGGATGCCAACCAATTCACGCAACAATTGGTGCAATATTCCAGCGTTGAACAACAGATCAAGGCCAACAAGCAAATGGAAAGTCTGGTGGCCATGACAACTGCCACCAATGCGCTCAACAGCCTGAAATTTGTCGGTCAGAATGTCACCTTGGACGGCACCCATGGCACGTTGAGCGCCGGTCAGCCACTGGAATGGAAATTCACCGCCCCCAAAGAAGGCACAATGGATGTCATCATCCGCAATCTTGCCGGAAATGTCGTTAGAACCGAAGCGGGCGTGGATATCAAATCCGGCGAACAGACTTATAGCTGGAATGGCAAAACCAATGATGGCGCTTTTCTGCCATCCGGCAGCTATAAAATCGAGTTCAAAGCCAAAGACAAAAATGACGTCGCCCAAAGCATCTCGACCGAAACCAAAGGACTGGTCAGCGATGTGGATCTGTCAACCAGTGAGCCCATGCTGATCATTGGCAACCAGAAATATCATATGAACCAGGTTAAAACAGTCGGTTTCTCTTCCGCTGGTTCCAATAATGGCGGCAGTTCAAATTAGAAATATGACGTCAGAAACCGGTTAAGCAGACAATCACCAAGTCATTTTGCACGATTTTTGAGCATGGTTAATGCTCTCTTAGCACTCTCAAACCGGCAAAAAAGCGGCCATTTCAAGCCATCCACGCAATTTGCAAGAGCTTTCGCAGATCGCCAACCAATTCATTACCAAAGTCTTTCCAGAGGCTTAGGTCTTTTTTAAAGGCATTGTTCTATTCTCAATCTCGATGAGGTCAGGTTGAGTGTGAGAGTACAATGACCGATCAAACACGTGCGAGAGTAAAATATGTCATCGGCCCCGATGGGTCCCCGTTGACCATTGCAGATCTGCCACCGGAAAATACACGTCGGTGGGTGATCCGGCGCAAAGCTGAAGTGGTTGCCGCAGTACGCGGTGGCTTGTTGAGCTTGGAAGAAGCGTGCCAGAAATATACATTGACAGTTGAGGAATTTCTCAGCTGGCAAAGTTCCATCGACCAACATGGTCTGGCGGGTCTGCGTGCAACACGGGTCCAGCAATATCGCTGAGGCATATTGGGAGGCAGGGCAACCTGACCAACCAAAAATCTCAAAAGGTCGGCGCAAAGCGCCGGCCTTTTTTCATGGCCAAAAGACAAGCGCTATGATCGAAGACAGATCTGTCACAAAAATCCCAACAAGATCTATGCAGATCAATAGCTTAGAAGAAAAGCGCAGGATCTTCCCTAAAAGCTGGAGCGAATAAAGTCAGCCATTGGCCGAGCGTCCTATTGCGCCTGCAAATCAGTTATCAATAACTTTTATTTTCACCACTTAAACGAGAAATTTTTCCTCATTTCGCAGGCCCTTCCTCTCAGAACGAGCCAAATGAAGGGGATAAACACAGCCATATCCAATTTTTTTGCCATCATTTCAGAGAAAAACAGACAGCCAAACAAGGCGTTAACCATTCGTTAACCACTTCCTTAACACCTTGTTAACCAATCGCTAGGAAAATATTGCCTAGTGATTTGGGGCGAGTGATTTGGGTATAGCCGATACGGCATAAAGGGCGACTGGCGTGAACGCAGCATTAGAATTTTTGAAAACGCTTGGACCAGCGAGACTGGCAGCAATGGGAGTGGTCACCGCCGTCCTCATTGGCTTCTTTGCCTTCATCATGCTGCGCGTCTCAGAACCGACCCTGTCTCCGCTTTATACAGATCTGTCTTTTGAAGATTCCATCCAGATCACAAAATTGCTCGAAGCCCAGAATGTGAAGCATGAAATCCGTCAGGAAGGAGCGGTCATTCTCGCACCAAAGGATGAAATCCTGCGCCTGCGGATGCAATTGGCCGAAAGTGGCCTGCCTGCTGGCGGCAATGTCGGATATGAAATTTTCGATAAAAGCGAGACACTCGGCACCACATCTTTCGTACAGAATGTCAATCATTTGCGCGCCCTGGAAGGCGAGCTGGCCCGCTCCATTCGCACCATCCGCAATGTCCGTCAGGCGCGCGTCCATCTGGTCTTGCCCAAACGCCAACTTTTCAAACGCGACCAGAAGCCCCCATCCGCTTCTATTGCCGTGAAATTGCAAGGCAGTCTGGGGCAAACCCAAATTCAGGCCATCCAGCATCTGGTTGGTTCTGCTGTTGAAGGCCTGAACCCGGAAAATGTCACCATCATTGATGCCAAGGGCCGCCTTCTGGCCTCTGGCCGTGGCAATGACGAAAATTACCTCTCGGCCCGTATGGATGAGCGCACCCAGCAATTGGAAAATCGTCTGCGCAATCAGGTAGAAGATATCGTTGCCAAAGTGGTGGGCGAAGGCCGCACCCGCATTGAAGTGGCAGCAGAGCTGGATTTCAACAAAATCACCCAGACATCCGATACCTTCGACCCCGATGGACAGGTCATTCGCTCCACGCAAACCCGCTCTGAATCGGCCAAAAGCAATGAGAAAGAACCCAATGATGGCGTAACAGTCGGCAACGAGCTACCCGGCGCAGGCGACAATGGCGGCAATGGGGCAGGCCGTCAGGAAGCCTCTGATATCACATCAGAGCTGATCAATTACGAAATTTCCCGCAAGACCACCACAGAAGTTGTGCAAGGTGGCCGTATCAAACGCCTGTCAGTCGCAGTGCTGGTTGATGGCACATATGAGAAAAATGACGCAGGCGAGCTGGTTTATAAACCAAGAACCGCCGAGGAGCTGGATCAGATTTCCAGCCTGGTCCGCTCTGCCGTTGGATATGTCCAAACCCGTGGCGACAAGATCGAAGTCATCAATCTACAATTTGCCGAAGGCCCTCAATCACCCTTTGACGAGAGCGGCGATGAGCTGTTTGCCTTCACCAAGGATGATTATATCCGCTTTGCCGAATTGGGCATCCTGCTCTTCATGACCCTTCTCGTGCTGTTGCTGGTCGTGCGTCCGCTGATGAAACGCATGCTGGAAAAACCGGAAGAAGAGAGCGAAGAAGAAAATATCGTTGTCGGTCCGGATGGCCAGCCCATGGTCATGGATGAAGAGGGCAATCTGGTGCCCGCACCAGAAGCCGAAGTCCCTGTCCACCCAACCATGAAAGCCATTGAACATGCCCAATTGCAAGGGGCCTTGCAGGCAGACACCCTCATTCGGGTTGGTGAATTGATCAATGAAAACCCGGAAGAAGCCGCCAAGATTGTTCGTCAATGGCTTCAGGACGCAGCATAGGATCGCATGATGGACAATACAGCACTTGCAACCATGACAAGCCCTGCCGGCGTCTCCAATGATGCAGAAGAGCGCGAATTGGATGGCGCAGAAAAATCTGCCATTCTCCTGCTGGCACTGGGCGATGAACATGGCGCAGAAATCTGGAAACGCCTTGATGATATCGAAATCAAGCAAGTCTCCATTGCCATGGCAAAACTGGGCGGCATAACCCCCAACATGCTGGACAATCTGATTGTTGAATTTGTCTCGCGCCTGACCTCCAAAGGCGCGGTAACCGGCAATTATGATTCAACAGAACGCTTGCTGCTCTCCTTCCTGCCACAAGATCGTGTTAGCACAATCATGGAAGAAATTCGCGGCCCCGCTGGCCGTAACATGTGGGAGAAGCTCTCCAACGTGCAGGAAAATGTTCTGGCCAACTATCTCAAGAACGAATATCCGCAAACCGTTGCCGTGGTGCTCTCCAAGATCAAATCCGACCATGCCGCCCGCGTTCTCTCCATCATGCCGGAAGATTTTGGTCTGGAAGTCATCAACCGAATGCTCTCCATGGAAGCCGTGCAAAAGGAAGTGCTGGAAAAAGTCGAACAGACTTTGCGCGTGGAATTCATGTCCAACCTCTCCACCACCTCTCGCCGCGATGCCCACGAAGTGATGGCCGATATCTTCAACAATTTCGACCGCCAGACAGAAGCCCGCCTGCTGGCAGCTCTGGAAGAAGAAAACCGCGAATCCGCCGAGAAAATCAAACAGCTCATGTTCACTTTCGAGGATTTGTCCAAGCTCGATGCCGGTGGCATTCAAACCTTGCTGCAAAATGTCGAAAAAGACGCCATGGCTCTGGCTCTCAAGGGCGCCAACGAAACCATTCGCGAGCTGTTCTTCGGCAACATGTCAACCCGCGCTGCCGCCATGCTGCAAGAAGATATGGAAACCATGGGCCCTGTCCGCCTCAAAGATGTCGACGAGGCCCAAGGCACCATGGTCAATGTTGCCAAGGATCTGGCAGCCCGTGGCGAATTGATGATCTCCAAAGGCAATGGCGAAGACGAACTGATCTATTAATCCAAACAGCCTGACACAGGTGCTCAGGCTTAAAGCAACGCTCAACAGGAACCCAACTCGATGGCACAGCCCGCCCGTTATCTTTTTGATCTGGATTTCTCAGCTCCCCCGGAGCCGGAGATCGAAGAGGTCGTGGAAGACATCATCGAGGAAGAAGAACCGCCAGAGCCCACCATAACTGTGGCAGAGCATGAGCAATTGATCGAAACCATTCGCCAACAGGCCTATGAACAGGGATTGGAAGAAGGTCGCCAAGAGCGCGAACAAAGCGCCACAGAAAAAAACAACGAATTGCAAAAGACCATTTTGGACGAAATCGCCATGATCTATACAGAGGTTGGCGTCCTTATGGCCCGTCTGGAAAAAGACGCCAGCACATTGGCCTTTCGCTTTGCCAGCAGATTTGCGCAAAAACTGGTTGACCAAGAACCGAAAGCCGAAATTCAGGCCCTACTCAACCAAATTCTGGCCCCTTTGCGCAAAAGCCCCCATCTCACCATTCGCGTTCATTCTGATTTGGCCCAAGACATCAAGGCTTCAACAAAAAAGCAAATGAAAGAGCTGGGCTTCAAGGGCAATTTGATGGTGCGTGGCGATGACATGATCGCCCCGGGAGATTGCGAAGTGGAATGGAATGATGGCGGCATTGGCCGCAATATGCGCGATGCCATTCAACATGCCGAAACCTTGCTGGAACAGCATTTCGCCACAGTTCCAGAAGAAGAAATTCCAGAAGAAGAAGACACAAAAGCAGAAGACGAAAAAGAAGAGCAAACTGACACTGAAGCCCCGACGGATCAAACTGACAACACAGCAGACCCATCTGGCGAACCTTCAGAGCATTCAGAGACAAACGATCTGTCACCAGACAGCCCTGACCAACAACAACAAAATAATGCTGCTCCCCATGATGACAGCCAACAACGAACCCAGCCCGATCAAGCCCAAGGAGAGCCATTATGAGCGACGAGATTGAAAATGACGGCTTGAATTTGCAAGAGCAGGATATGCCAATCGATCAGGCAGGAGATGGATCACCCGAAGAGCCCTCTCCCAAAAATGCTGCCGATCTCGAAGCCGTATTTGATGTGCCGGTGCGGGTGTCCGCCATTCTGGGCCGCGCAAAAATGCCCGTTAGCGAGTTGCTCAATCTGGATGTTGGCAATGTGCTGGAGTTGGACAGGAAAGTCGGCGAAGCCGTCGACATTTATGTCAATGCCAGACTGGTTGCCCGTGGTGAAGTGGTGCTGGTTGAAGACAAGCTGGGCGTCACCATGACCGAAATCATCAAAGCCGATAAATAAGCCAGGAGAAATATCATGCGCCTTCTCATTGCAGGATCCTTGAACGGCCAGCTCTCCATGGCCACAAAAATCGCACTGGACCGCGGAGCACAGGTCTCTCACACCGAAACCATGCAAATGGCACTCAGCCATTTGCGGGCTGGCCGTGGTGCAGACTTGCTCATGGTCGATGTCAATCTCGACATTGCCCATCTCATTCAGGCGATGGAAGATGAACATATCACAGTTCCGGTTGTCGCCTGTGGGGTAGAAAATGACGCCCGCGCCGCCGTCAATGCCATTCGCGCCGGGGCCAAGGAATATATTCCTCTCCCCCCTGACCCAGATGTGATTGCAGCGGTTTTAGAAGCTGTCTCCCAAGATCAGGGCGATCTAATTTTCCGCGATCCTGCCATGGGTGCCTTAATCCAACTGGCCAACCAGATTGCCCCGTCCGACGCCTCCGTCCTCATCACCGGCGAAAGTGGCACCGGCAAGGAAGTGCTGGCCCGCTATCTGCATGGCAAATCCCGCCGCGCAGCCAAACCCTTTGTCTCGGTCAATTGCGCCGCCATTCCAGACAATTTGCTGGAATCCGAATTGTTCGGTCATGAAAAAGGCGCCTTCACCGGGGCTGTTGCCCGGCGCATCGGCAAATTTGAAGAAGCCAATGGCGGCACGCTTTTGCTGGACGAAATTTCCGAAATGGACATTCGCCTGCAAGCCAAACTCCTGCGTGCCATTCAGGAGCGGGTGATTGACCGTGTCGGCGGCTCGCAACCGGTCACAGTGGATATTCGCATCATTGCCACCTCCAACCGCAATTTGGCCGACGAAGTGCGCGGCGGAACCTTCCGCGAAGATCTGCTCTATCGCCTCAATGTCATCAATCTGCAAATTCCTTCCTTGCGGGACCGCCCGCAAGATATCGATATACTTGCCAGTCATTTCGCCGACAAATATGCCCAAGCCAATGGCTTGCCCCAACGCAAATTAAGCGCGGATTGCGCCCGCCATTTGCATGCCAATCAATGGGCTGGCAATGTGCGAGAGCTGGAAAACACCATCCATCGCGCGGTTTTGCTGGCAACCGGCACCGAAATCGGTGCCGAAGCCCTGCGCATGCCAGATGGCAGCCGCATGGATCAAACCATCATTGGCATGGCAAGTGGTCCGGCGGCACAAGCGGTCATGGCCGCCGAAGGGGTCACCCGGTCCATGGTGGGCCGCACAGTGGCAGAGGTCGAACAGGATCTGATTCTTGATACCCTTGATCATTGTCTTGGCAACCGCACCCATGCCGCCAACATTCTGGGCATTTCCATCCGCACCCTGCGCAACAAGCTGCGTCAATATTCCGCAGAAGGCGTGGATATCCCCCAGCCGGGAGAAGGAAAGATAGCCAGCTGACAACCGAGTCTCATAAACAAGATTAACATCACACACTAGCCCAAACCGGGCAAGGACCGCACAAACAGGACGCATGATATGAGCGAAAGCACAGCTCCTTTGCCAGACGCGGCAAGCGCGCCCGCCCCGCAAGACACCGGGGTCATGGGTGAAGCGGCCCAAGCTGCGCCTTCCGGTCCATCCATTGGCAGTCAAATTGCCAATGTCATTGATGTCTTGCGCCGGGGCGATCTGGGGCTGGCCATCGGCGTGATGGTAATTTTGGTGGTGATGATCCTGCCCATGCCCGGCTTTATGCTGGATATGTTTCTGGCGGTTTCCATCATTTTTTCAATCCTCATCCTGATGACGGCACTCTTCATCCGCGCCCCGCTGGAATTTTCTGCCTTTCCAACGGTCTTGTTGGTGGCAACCATGCTGCGACTGGCCCTGAATTTGGCCTCAACCCGCCTTATTCTGGCCTATGGCCATGAAGGCCCCGGCGCAGCAGGCAATGTGATCGAGGCCTTTGGTTCTTTCATCACACGCGGCAATTTTGTTATTGGTGTCATTGTTTTTGCCATTCTCATCACAGTCAATTTCGTGGTGATCACCAAAGGCTCCGGCAGAATTGCAGAGGTCGCCGCCCGCTTCACCCTTGATGCCATGCCCGGCAAACAAATGGCCATTGACGCCGATTTGTCCGCAGGCCTGATTGACGATCAGGAAGCCAAACATCGCCGCAAGGAATTATCGGACGAAAGCTCCTTCTTCGGGGCCATGGATGGTGCCTCAAAATTCGTGCGCGGCGATGCCATTGCCGGTCTTGTCATCACCTTCATCAATGTCCTTGGCGGCATCATCATCGGTGTGGCGCAAAAAGATATGGCCTTTGGCGATGCAGCCCAGGCCTATACCCTGTTGACCATTGGCGATGGTCTGGTCTCACAAATCCCCGCCCTCATTGTCTCCACCGCCGCCGGTATGCTGGTCTCAAAGGCAGGGGTATCCGGCTCTGCCGACCGCGCCATGGTGCAGCAATTGTCCGGCTATCCAAAAGCCCTTGGCATGTCTTCCGCCGTAATGGTGGTCATGGCCTTCCTGCCCGGCATGCCCGCCATTCCCTTCATGGCATTGGCAGTGGGCGCTGGCTATATGGCCTATCGCTCCAGCCTGAAACAAAAAGAAGAAGTCGCCCAGCAAATCATCCAGCAACAGCAACAAGAGCTGGAAGAAGCCGCCCCGCCAAGCGAAGAGCCGATCAGTCAGGTTCTGAAAATGGATGAATTGCGTCTGGAACTGGGCTATGGCCTGATTGCGATGGCCAATGGCGAAGAGTCAGAATTGCTGACCGAGCAAATCAAGGCTTTACGCCGTCAGCTTGCCTCTGAAATGGGCTTTGTCATGCCCGCTGTGCGCATTCTCGACAATGTGCAATTGCAAGCCAATGATTATGTCTTGAAAGTCAAGGAAGTGGAAGTGGGCCGCGGCATCGTCTATCCCGGCCAATTCATGAGCATGGACCCCACCGGCGCGCCCATCACCTTGCCCGGAGCGCAAACCACAGAACCAACCTTTGGCCTACCCGCCACCTGGATTGATGCCTCCTTGCGCGAAGAAGCTGCCATTTTAGGCCTGACAGTTGTTGACCCTGCCACGGTTATTTCCACCCATCTGACCGAAGTCATCAAGGCCAATATGTCCGAATTGCTCTCCTATGGCGTGGTGCAGGGCCTGATTGAAGAATTGCCGGACGAGCAGAAAAAGCTGGTCGAGGATATTGTGCCCAGCCAAATCACGGTATCCGGCATTCAGCGTGTCTTGCAAAGCCTGCTGGAAGAGCGCATTTCCATTCGCGATCTCAGCTCCATTCTGGAAGGCGTTGCCGATGCTTCGGGTTTCACACGCTCTGTTCAAGCCCTGACCGAGCATGTCCGCTCCCGCCTTGCCTTGCAAATCTGTGCCTCTCATCAGGCCCCCGGCGGCTATTTGCCAATCATCACCCTCTCCCCCGTTTGGGAGCAGGAATTTGCCTCGGCCCTTGTCGGGGACGGAGAAGAAAAGCAATTGGCCATGCCCCCCAGCAAATTGCAGGAATTTGTCGGACTGGTGCGCGATGCCTTTGAAGAAGCCGCGCAAATGGGCGAAATTCCGGTGCTGCTCACCTCTCCCGGCACCCGCCCCTATGTGCGCTCCATCATCGAACGGTTCCGCGCCCATACAACCGTTCTCAGCCAAAGTGAAATTCATACCCGCGTCCGGCTCAAAACGGTCAGCACGATTTAGGACGTAAGCCCGCATATGAAAAAGGGGAGCATCGCTCCCCTCTCAAACTCTCATATCACAAAGCGCTAATGCCTCAACCAATCCGGGCTTTGGCCGCTTGAACATTGGCAAGCGTGGTCACACAGGCCTGTGCGGCCTCATGGCCTTTGGTGATAAAATGCCGTGAGAAATAGCCCAAATGCTCCTCATGCTCATGAAAATGATGAGGCGTCAAAGCAACCGAGAAAATCGGCACTTCTGTTTCCAACTGCACCTGCATCATGCCATCGATCACAGCCTTGGCCACAAAATCATGGCGATAAATGCCCCCATCAACAATCAGGGCACAAGCAACAATGGCGTCATAGTCACCGCTTTTCGCCAGTAATTTGGCTTGCAGGGGAATTTCATAGCCCCCCGGCACATCAAAGGCATCAATCGCGTCAGAAGCAATACCCAGCTCCCCCGCCTTTTCAACAAAGCCGTGATAGCCATTGCCAACAATATCGCGGTGCCAGCTTGCCCGAATGAAAGCAATCCGAACCTTTGACGCATCAAAAGAGGAACATGTGCTGTTTTCAGCTATGGTCTGATTCATGGTCTGTCCTTTCACAATACCAGAATCAGGGCGCATGCAAACAAGGGCCAGAGCAAGCAGACAGGCTCCACCTGTCACCCTCCATCCCTCATCCGCTCTCTTCCATCCGGACTATAACCGTCGGCTCTGGCCTCTCACCAGATCTGCTGACCCTGTTTGCCGACAAAACCAAACAAACAGGCGCTCGCGGGCTTACGGATAAAGATCCGATACCGCCGGTGGGGAATTTCACCCCGCCCTGAGAACGTTGCTGGCCAGTGCATCCAGCCAGTAAAATCTCTATATAGTGAGAAAAGCGACCCGTAAATGTGGTTTTTACTTCCTGATCAAAATTGCCGCAAAAGCAGAGCCAAGTGTCGCAAATGCATAAAACCACAAGCCCGGCAAAACAGAAGCACTCGCCAAACCCGATGTTTTGGCAGAGAAAATCACAAGCGCCACCAGCAACACATCCATCATGGACCATTTCCCCGTCAGGGCCAAAAGCGCCATCGAACGTCCCCGGCCAGCACTGCCGTGATAGGCGATATAATGCAGCAGCAAAATCTTGAAACTTGGGAAAATGATCGAAAAAAGACCAACCAATCCAGACAGAAGCGGCTCCCCATCCTGCCATAATCCCACAAGAATGCTCAAAAGCGAGGGCGTTTCAGTGAACAGGAACAACCGATCCAAACTGACCAGAGGCAAAACCAGCCCCAAACCAAAAGCAAAGGCAACAAAAGCCAGCAATAGGGGAAGAAAAAGTGACAATCCGGCCTCTCATAAAATAAGGGAGCAAATCACTGCATAATGTGCAATGCCTGCATCAGAAAAACCAGAAGCGAAAGAAGAAAATAAACCAAATAAAAAGCACGCAAAGCCAGCCAGACAACACGAAACCCGGTTGCTGGCCAGCCTTTGGAGCATTGATAACAGATCCCTTAAAGCTCATGCCTAGCACATGAGCCAAATAGACAGATCTATAATGGACAGATCCCGCCCACTCTACGGTGATCTTCCAAAAACAGGATTAGCTGCGGCGATGCCGTCCGATCATATTAAAATCGTCCAGTTCAGCCTGCTCAGCTTCTTCCTGCGCGGCTCGATCACGCGCCTGATCGCGCTCTTCCAGTTTTTCAACCTTCTTCAGCTCGCCAATTGCTTCACGCAATTGATCCTGCGCCTGCTCCAGCTGCTCATTGAGATCATCAATGGAAACCTGCAAATTCTCTTTGCGCTGCATCGCCGCCTTTGCAAAGGTCGGATAGGCAAAATGCCCAACATCGCTGATGCCCGCTTTTTCTTCTTCAAACGCAATCTGATCATCCAGATCCTTAATCATCGTTTGAAACTCGGTCACCATCAATTCGATCTGACCAACCTGTCGGCGTTTATCATCCACCTGAAATCGCTTTAGACGGATAAGACTATCACGTGACTTCATTACTCAATACTCCTTAAAGCCCCGAAACTTCCCTGTTCAATTGCGCCCCGACAATCTCATTCAGCATCTCATAGCCTTGCGATAAGCTGGTCGCCTCCCCTTTATATTGGGTGAGGTAGGTTTCCAGCGGCTCATGCAGGGCAATCGCCAAATCGACCTCCGGGTCGCTTCCTTTCTTATAGGCTCCCAATCGGATCAATTCTTCCATATCCGAAAAGGTCGCCATATACTGCTTCGCCTTTAATACGCTTGGCCAATAGGCCGGGTCCGCAGCTTTGGGCAGTGTACGCGAAACTGATTTCAAAATACTTATCGCGGGATACCGTCCCCTTTCCGCAATTTGCCGTTCCATGACGATATGACCATCCAAAATACCCCGGACAGCGTCAGCAACAGGCTCGTTGTGATTATCACCTTCCACTAAAACCGTAAAAAGTCCTGTAACAGATCCCTCATTTTTTAGCCCAGGGCCCGCTCTTTCCAATAATTTCGGCAATTCTGCAAAAACAGTGGGCGTATAACCCTTGGAAGTTGGCGGTTCTCCGGCAGCCAAACCAATTTCCCGCTGGGCCTGTGCAAATCTTGTGACTGAATCCATCATGCACAAAACCTGCTTGCCTTCAGCGCGGAAATATTCGCACAAGGCAAGGGTCAAATAAGCCGCCTGACGGCGCATCAAGGCCATTTCATCCGACGTGGCAACAACAACGACGGAGCGGGCAAGGCCTTCCTCGCCCAAATCATCTTCAATAAATTCCTGAACCTCGCGGCCCCGCTCTCCAATCAGTCCGATGACATTCACATCAGACGAAGCATTGCGCGCCAGCATTGACAACAGAACAGATTTGCCAACCCCCGATCCGGCAAAAATACCCATCCTCTGGCCCTGACAAAGCGTGATGAACGTATTAATGGCCCGCACCCCCAGATCCATGGCTCCACCAACCCGTGTGCGTGCATGAGCGGCTGGCGGTTTGGCCCGCAAAGGCATGCTCACATGCCCTCGCGGCAAAGGGCCTTTTCCATCAATAGGCTCGCCCAAAGCGTTAACAACACGCCCAAGCCAACCCTTTGTCGGACGAATGGAAGCAGCAGGCAACAAATCAGCCCGGCACCCCATATGGATGCCTTCAAGCTCGGAAAAGGGCAGGCAGAGCGCTTTTTCATTGCCAAAACCCACAACTTCACACAGAACAGGCTCCTGATCGCGGCTTTTGATAGACACCATCGATCCAACGCTCATTTCGAACAAAGGCCCAACAACTTCAACAAGATGCCCCTGAATAGATGCCACCCGACCATAAGAATGGCGCGGATTTACATCTTCCAGTTTACCAATCAGATCTTGCACCATTGCCAAGCCTTTAATGATTCTTGCCTATCGTAACGATTCGTTTACTGCTATAGTTAATTATAAAGCCATAGGATTCATAAAGGTAAATTTTACCCAGTATAGATGGCTAAAATGTTGCTGAGTCCCGAGAGTCGCTTAGCAGACTTTCTTAAAGTGAAACTTTAAGTCTCTAACTGGGCAGAAATTGCCTACTATTCAAAGAGATACCACTTTTTTTGGTAAAGTTTCGGGACAAGGCTTGCATGATGGAATCAGAGTTTGTTAACCATTATGCATTAGCTTTTTAACTGGGATGTGATTTGGTCCTTAGCACCTGCAGAAAGTCAGGTTGCTCCAAGCCCAGGAAAGGCACGATGAGGGGATTGGCATGCGAGTTTTGCTAATTGAGGACGACAGCGCCACGGCACAAAGCATCGAATTGATGCTCAAGTCGGAAAGCTTCAATGTTTACACCACCGACCTTGGTGAGGAAGGCATTGATCTTGGCAAGTTGTACGATTATGACATTATACTTCTGGATTTGAACCTGCCGGATATGTCCGGTTATGAGGTGCTGCGCACGCTGCGCGTCTCCAAGGTGAAAACTCCAATTTTGATTCTGTCCGGTCTGGCCGGAATCGAAGACAAGGTCCGTGGTCTCGGCTTTGGTGCCGACGATTACATGACAAAACCATTCCATAAAGACGAGCTGGTTGCCCGTATTCACGCCATTGTGCGCCGTTCAAAAGGCCATGCACAATCCGTGATTACCACAGGCGAACTAACCGTTAATCTGGATACCAAAACTGTTGAAGTCAACAGCCAGCGCGTGCATCTGACCGGTAAGGAATATCAGATGCTTGAGCTTCTCAGCCTGCGCAAGGGAACAACCCTGACCAAGGAAATGTTCCTCAACCATCTCTATGGTGGCATGGACGAGCCTGAGCTGAAAATCATTGACGTCTTTATCTGTAAATTGCGCAAGAAACTGGCAACAGCCACCGGCGGTCGAAATTATATCGAAACCGTTTGGGGCCGTGGCTATGTGCTGCGCGAACCAGACGAAGATGGCTTAAAGGAAAGCGCCTGATTTCAGACAGATAAATCTGGTCCCCTCAAAAAAACACAACCCGCCCTGTTCGCATGGCGGGTTTTATTATGCCTGATTGTAAAACATTTGCCTGATTGAGACATTTGTTTATCCGGGCCAAACAAAAAAGGCGTCTGAAATCATCAGACGCCTTTTTTATTAATCAAACCGATCACATCTTACTTTTTCAAACTCGAAAAGCGTGAGGTGCCAATCGGCCGCAAACCGGATCCGGCTGGACGAGTGGTGCCCAAAGCACTACCAGTGCCAGCACTGGCACCAGTGCTTCTTGCCGTACTCAGTGCTGGCTTTGCAAGACCGGGACGAGACGACAAACCACCCCCAGAAGACGCACCGACAGAAGACGCACCAGAAGCAGAGGAACCAACAGCAGAAGGACGCAAACCACCGCCCCCAGCAGCAGCTGCAGCCCGCGCCGTACCATAAAGCCCGCGCTTGCCGGTAACAGATTTGAACTCATTGCTCAACCCAACAACGGTCTCCGCAGCCCCCAGAACCAAAAAGCCGTCATCGGCCATTTGCTTGGACAAACGGTTCATAATGTCAGTCTTGGTTGCCTGATCAAAATAGATCAGAACATTGCGACAGAAAATCACATCAAATTGCCCAAGAGCTGCAAAGCTATCCAGCAAATTATAAGGCTTATAAGTCACCATAGAGCGGATCTCTGGCTTCACTTGCCACATCTCGCCATGCTGGGTGAAATATTTCAGCAAAAACTGAACTGGCAGACCGCGCTGCACTTCAAATTGACTGTAATAACCAACCTTGGCTTTTTCCAGCACTTCGGTCGACAAATCAGTGCCAAGAATTTCAAAACGCGCTCCATTAAGCTTGGCCGCATTTTCCTTGATGCACATGGCAAGAGAATAAGGCTCTTGCCCGGTTGAGGCAGCAGCACACCAGATACGGATTTTTTTACCCTGCCGGTTCGCCACCATATGGGGCAAAATGGTCTCGGTAAAATGCTCAAACGGTGTTTTATCACGAAAGAAGAAGGATTCATTGGTGGTCATGGCCTCCACCACCTGATCCTGCAAACCTTTCTCGCTCGACATCTTCAACTTGGAAATCAAATCAGAAATCGTCTGCAAACCGGCCTTGCGCGCAATCGGCATCAACCGGCTTTCAATCAAATATTGCTTGTCATTTGACAGCACCAGCCCTGACTTCTGTTTAAGGAAGCTTTGGAGATAGGCATATTCTTGTGGTGTCATTTACCGCTCCCCCCTGAATAAACGTGTTACTTTTGATCCAATTTGCGCAAGTGGCAACACCGCAGAGCAGACCCCGGCCTGAGCCGCTGCCCCTGGCATGCCCCAGACAACACTGGACGCCTCATCCTGTGCGATAACGCTGCCACCTGTATCAACGATATGTTGGGCCCCTGCTGCCCCATCATGGCCCATACCGGTCAGAATCAGCGCCAAAGACGCAGCCCCATAAACCTTGGCCGCACTCTCAAAGAAAGGATCAACGGCTGGCTTGCAGAAATTAACCGGAGGCTCATCATTGAGATGGATAACTGCTTGCCCCGCCTGCTTGGCCAAAACCATATGCTTGCCCCCCGGCGCAACATAGATATGGCCAGCTTTGACCACCTCACCATGCTGCGCTTCAGCAGAAGGCGAGCCAGAGGCTCTTGCCAGATGATCGGCCAAAATCGCAGTGAAGGTCACAGGCATATGCTGAGTAATCAAAATCGGAACACCAGACATCTGGGCACCAATCTCACCAAGTAATTTTTCAAGAGCTTGCGGACCACCGGTTGAACTGCCAATCAGCAAGGCACGAGGCCGCGCACTGCCAAAGGGACGCAAGGCAATACCACCCGCCCCATGCTGTGCCGCAGCAACAGCACTGCCTGCACGCGGCGCAGCAGCGGCACGGGCACCAGACATTTCAGCTCGCATGGCACCAGCACGTGGCATTCCAGCACCAGAAGCAGCAGCTTGTGAAGCACGCGAAGCACGAAAGCCGCCTGCACCCGGCGCGGGTCGTGATGGCAATCCACCAATCCCCTTCACCTTTTCCAGCAATTCCCGGCGGAATTCGGTAGAAGTTGTAATCTGGCTGTTGCTTTCAGGCTTTGGCACATAATCAGCCGCACCAAGCGATAGAGCTTTCAAACTGATCTCGGCATTGCGCCGAGTCAAGGTGGAGGCCATAATCACTTTGGTCGCCGGATAGGCTTTTAACAACAAAGGCAGAGCGGTCAAACCGTCCATATCCGGCATCTCGATATCGAGAATAACAATATCCGGGCAAGATTTGGCAACATCTTCAACCGCCAAACGACCATTGCGATGGGAATTCACCAAAGTGAGATTAGGATCTTCATTAATCCAGCGGCCAATCAATCCCCGGATCACGACAGAATCGTCCACAACCATCACTTTGATCTGACGCGCAGCCCCCGCAGACGCAACAGAACCAGCGGGCGCAGCAGAATTTGCAGACAAAAGCCCCATTCACTCTCTCTCTGGCTTGAATAAATAAATGTCTTTAAATCAGACCAACTTCTTGGAATTTTGCCTCAACAATCTCACGATCAAAAGGCTTCATGATATATTCATTGGCCCCGGCACGAATGGCCTTGGCAATATGGGCCACATCATTTTCAGTGGTGCAGAAAATAACCTTTGGATCTGCCCCCCCATCCAGCTTTCGCAATTCGACAAGAAAATCCAAACCATCCATCACCGGCATATTCCAGTCCAGCAAGACGGCATCCGGCATCTGATCAACACAGCTATTTAAAGCTTCCTGACCATCTTCGGCTTCCGAAATTTCAAAATTCAGATCTTCCAAAATGCGTCTTGCGACCTTACGGATCACGCTGGAATCATCAACAACGAGACATGTTTTCATTCACTCTCTCCTATCCCGCTTGATTGCTTTAGGCAGCAACATTTATTTTTTCTACCATGTCACCAAGCACCCGATCCACATCGAGAATAACCATCAAATTGTTATCCAGACGATGAACACCCGCGGCAATCTCTGCCCAACGTGGATCCAGATTGGATGGAACCGCTTCCTTGGAGCTTTCGCTCAAATCCAGGACTTCCCCAACGCTGTCAATGATCAGGCCATAGGATTCTTCCTTGAACTCAATGCCAATCGCCATCAAATTCTCAACATCCTGCAAAGGCTTCAAACCAAGACGGCGACGCATATCAATCGCTGTGACAATGCGTCCGCGCAAGTTCAGCACGCCCGCCACTTCCGGGCGGGACAAAGGCACACGGGTCATGGATTCCGGCACGAAAACATCATGCACCCGGCTGATCGGCAATCCGAACAACTGATCGGAAATATAGATGGTCACATACTGAATGGTTGCATCCAGGTTTTCGTCATCAAGATCTTTGGCGGTATGATCATTCATGCTGCTACTCCCAGCTCAACATTCTGCTCCTTGAGCGATGCAATCAGCCCAGGGCGATCAAATTTTGCGACATAATCGTTAAAGCCAGCCTGACGGCCACGCTCAATCGCCTGTGGTGTACACAGCGATGACAAGGCAATGATCGGAATATCGCGAATTGCCGGATTGCGGCGAACCGCTTCACAGAATTCAAATCCGGTCATTTCTGGCATTTCGATATCACTGACGATGATCTCATAGCCCGGATCCCGCTCCAGAACAGCCAAGCCGTCCTTGGCAGAGGAACAAATGGTCACCTGATAACCAGCAGCCTTGAGCACTGGACCCAACATATTACGGAAGAAGGAAGAATCATCGACAAACAGCAATTTCTTGACCAGAGCCTCTTCGTCCAGTTCCTTGCGATGGAACCAGTCTTCAAATGCCTGTGGCAGGAAGTGGCCCACATCAATAATCTCGGTTGCTTTGCCCTTAATCACAGCGGTGCCCAAAATGCCCGGCATTTCAGAGGAAACCTCAATATCCAGATGTTCATCGACAATATCAACGATTTCATCCACCACGAGACCCATAGAACGGCCTGCGTCGGAGAAAACCAACATTGGCTGAGAGCCTTCGGTGCGGCGCTGTACAAAGTCATTGACCTGTACCAGTGGCATCAAATTGCCACGATATTGCACCATATCCCGGCCATTGGAATATTCGATCTTGCTGATCTCAAATTCCTCAAGACGTGTCACCAATGACAAAGGCACCGCTTTTGGTTCGGCAGAGCCCGCACGGAAGATCAACAAGGAAACCTTGTTGTTTTCTTCCTCTGGCAAAGAAGCTTTTTCCTGTTCTTCCACTTCCTGAGACATATCTGTCCCAACATGGCTACCAAAGGCCTGAGCCACGCCATTTGGATCAAGGATCATAATCACACTGCCATCACCCAAAATGGTATTGCCGGAGAACAAAGTCAGATGGCGCAACATGGAGGCCATAGGCTTGACGACGATTTCCTCGGTATGGAACACCGCATCGACAACCACACCAAAAATTTGCGGGCCAACCTGCATGACAACGATAAAGCCGTTATCATCCAGCTCCAACTCTTCATCGCGCTTCTCTTCAATTCCCAGCAAATTGGACAGATGAATAAGCGGCAGCAACTTGTTGCGAAGACGCAAGACCGGCGTATCCTTGATCCGCTCAATCTTATGCTCGGAATTGTTCTGGACACGCACCAATTCCACAACAGACAATTGCGGAATGGCAAAGCGATCGCCAGAGGCTTCCACCAACAGGCTTGAGACAATCGCCAAAGTCAGCGGAATTTTGATCGAGAAAACAGAGCCTTTGCCAGCGGTCGATTTCAAATCGACAGAGCCGCCAATCACCTCGATATTGTTGCGCACCACATCCATGCCGACACCACGGCCAGAAACATTGGTCACTTTCTCGGCAGTTGAGAAGCCCGCAGCAAAGATGAATTTATTAATCTGCTGCTCGGTCATTTTCTCAAGTTCAGCTTCGGTTGCCAGCTCGTTCTTGAGAATTTTTTCCTTGATCTTTTCAGTATTCAGACCACGGCCATCATCTTCAATATCAATGATGATATGGCCACCTTCATGATAGGCAGAAAGCTTAACCGTACCCTTGGCTGGCTTGCCCATGGCAACGCGCTCATCAGGCATTTCCAGACCATGGTCAGCGGAATTGCGCACCATATGGGTCAGCGGATCCTTGATCAGCTCCAGAACCTGACGATCCAGTTCTGTATCCTGACCAACCATCACCAGATCAATCTGTTTGCCCAGATCATTGGCCAGATCGCGCACAATACGCGGCAATTTCTGCCATGCATTGCCAATTGGCTGCATCCGGGTCTTCATGACGCCTTCTTGCAATTCAACGGTCACATTGGACAGACGCTGCAAAGGCACCTTAAATTCAGAATCTTCATGCCGACGAACAATTTCCAGCAACTGGTTACGGGTCAGCACCAGCTCGGACACCATGGTCATCAAATGCTCAAGCGTCTCAACATTCACACGAATAGACTGATTGGCAACAGACTTGGTTTCTTTGTCAGCAGCCGCCTTGGCTTCTGGCTCTTTCTTGGCTTGAGGCTTGGGCGTTTCTTTCTTGGCAACAGGCTTGGCACCAGAGCGCTTTTGCGCAGCAGCAGCAGCAACAGCTTCCTCAGCCGCTTGCTTGGCATTGGCTTCAACATCAAAGCCATCGGGTCCATCTGCTTCGCGGAAAGCCCGCTCCAGATCATCTAATGAGACTTCGCCTTCTTTCAATTCACGCTCAAGAACCTGATAAACCTCGGCAGGTTGTTCCTCTTGCGCGCTATCGCCAGCCGCGCTCTCTTCTTGCGCAGGACTTTCAGCAACAGCATCCTCAGCGGCAGGCGCTGCAGCAACACCACCCTGACCGGCATATTTGCCAATGCCTGCCAAACGATCGAGATGATCAATCAGATCTTCATCAGATCCCGCCGGTTCGCTCTCGGTTGCTTCAAGCTCGGACATAATCTCTTTAATGCGATCAAGAGATTTCAGAATAATGGAAACAGATTCTTCGGTAACAGGTGCCCCGTCCCGGAATTTCCCCATCAAGGTCTCAGCGGCATGAGCCAGACTTTCAAGACGCGGAAGTCCAAGAAATCCACACGTCCCTTTGATGGTGTGAACCAAGCGAAAAATATTATCGAGAATTTGCGCATTATTGGGTTCTTGTTCAAACTTTACAAGTTCGACATCAACAACATCCAAGCTTTCGTTGGTTTCCTCGATAAATTCACGTAACAAATCATCCATGATCCAAACCCTGACAATTGGCGGAAGCCTGCCACTTCGTGCGGCTGTTCCCCCTCAGTGTCGGACCAAGTGGTTAAGATAGGCTGAAGCAAATCACAATAATTCTCAGCTTTTACGTCAACCTATCAATAACCCTATTGATTATTTCATCCCTGAAATACGGGTAAATACGTAATTTTACACTCACGCTTCTTCGCTTGGAATGACAACCCCAATCATTTCGCTGGCTGGCGGGATATAAACCGGCTTGGCTTCAATGGTGATAACATCATCAGTCCAGTCAAACGCCAGATCCATTTTGCTCTCGCGCGCCAACAGACCAGTATAATAGGGCTGGATTGCATGGGCATCGATCCCATGATCATCGGCAGGTTTCCCCCGTAAAAGCCGATCAAGGCTGGCTGGAATGCGGGCATTCTTTCCCTCACAGACCAAAAGGAATGTCGGATAGCGCGCATCCCCATCATGTTTAACCTTAATGGTGCCCCCACGCGGGATGGTGGAAATGCCGATCAGGACAAGATTAAGCAGCAATTTGACCAAATTTTTGGGCATCAGGACCCGTGTCCCGTCCCATTCCAAATCAGCTTTTTCCCCAGCCATAAAATTGGCTGCAACTTTTTCTGCATCCCCTGTGTCAATTTCTGCACCAGCAGAGCCAGCAGCCCCGAAAGCAAGACGGGCAAATTGCAATTTGGCAGAGGCTGTATGAGCAGATTTGGTAATCAGGTCCATGGCAAAGGCACGCATATCCTCGCCATTATCTTCTTCCAGCACCTCAAGACCATTGGTAATCGCCCCAACCGGGCTAATGATGTCGTGGCAAACCCGGCTACAGAGCAAAGCGGCCAGATCCATGGAGGAAAGGGTATCCTTGGCAGTCATTAGATCCTCAACTGGTTGGATTCATCTCGCAAACATTCATTCGCCTCTCACGAATCAATGCCAATTTTCTTCACTGAGAATTAACCATACCAAGCACATCTGCCAAGCCTCCACTTTCCCTGCCCTCCAGAAAGTAGGCAAGAAAACCGCCAAATGCCCATATCAAAGGGAAAATATGACAAAAAAGAGCTTGTTATCCCCCTATCACCGGGTCAGATTTGGCTCCAGCTTCTGCCAATTCAACTCCGAGCGCTGAATATGCAATTGCAGGCTTTCCGCCCAAGCCGCCCGTGCCGGAAAAGAATAAAATAAATAAAGCTTCTGCTTATAGAGAGCCCAAATCTGCGGATTGCCTTTGGAAACATAACCGCGCGCCATGGCCAGCGCGCCATGCCCTCCATATTGCGGGGCATATAAGTCGGGATCAGCCTTAAACACTTCCAAATTGGCGCGAGACGCAAAAGTCCAGCTCACATCTTTCCAGATATATTCATAAGCATGTTTGCCTTTCACCGCCGCTTGATCCGTGTGATAGGCCACAGGATCATATCCCCAAAGGGCAATCCCGCTCACCGGATCCACAACAACCCGGCGAGATTGAACCGAAGCGTCTGCCAGTCCAAGGCAAAGACACAACACAAGGGCAAAACAAAAAGACATCAAAACTCTGCTATGTCGCAAAGAAGACGAAAACAGGCAATGAATAACAATGTCTCTCATGATGTCATCTCAAGCATCGGCACCTCGCGCAATGCGAGGCAATCATTTTTTCATCACATTCAAGATTAGAGTGAAACCAATAAGGATTATGTTAAGAAAAAATCGACATCCACCCCTTATGGTAAAGAAACACTTGCAAAGGCGCATCTGCCTTTCGCCAGACTTGGCTGCTCTGCAAAGGATACACATTATGATTTCTCATCAGCGCCCCATGATCGGCCCATATCTTGCCCGCATTGGGATGGCCCTTTTGATCGCATTTGCAGCATCCCTGCCCTTCGCCTCCAAGGCAATGGCCCAAGCCAATGAAATCAATCCAAACGACAATTTCTATTCCAATGCAGAAATCCTCGATGCAGGCCAACGCTTCTTTGGCTCTGTCTCTGGTGGTCTGGCATCGGTGTTTGAGCGCGCTTTTTCCAAATATGGCCTGCCAAACGGCTATATTCTGGGCGAAGAAGGAAGCGCCGCAATCATTGCAGGCCTGCGCTATGGTGAGGGCACGCTTTTTACCAAAAATATGGGCGAGCACAAGGTTTTCTGGCAAGGACCATCCGTTGGCTGGGACTTTGGCGGCGATGGCAACCGCACCATGATGCTGGTCTATCATCTACCCGACACCAGCGCCATTTATCGTCGTTATCTGGGCTTCAATGGCTCTGCATATCTGGTGGGCGGTTTTGGTTTCACCGTTTTGGGCAATAACGGCATTCTGGTTGTGCCTGTGCGCGCTGGCATTGGGGCCAGACTGGGCGTCAATGTCGGCTATCTGAAATTCAGCCCATCCGCCACCTGGAACCCATTTTAAGAGCCTGATTTAAAAGTCCTAAGCCATCCCTCTCCCCCTCCCAAACCACCCGTCATGGTACCCTCGTGGGCGGTTTGGGAGGGGGAGAGGG
>JAOXSG010000640.1 GCA_025800105.1 Cohaesibacter sp.
TGAGTTCTCAACCCACAATATTATATAGCTATTCATCAATTACGCAGCAGATGTGCATCATTGCCAACTTTCCATTGCGCCCCAAATTATGATCGGTTAAGAAGGCTGAATACTATCTGAATTATATGCACCCGTAGCTCAGCTGGATAGAGCGCTGCCCTCCGAAGGCAGAGGCCAGAGGTTCGAATCCTCTCGGGTGCGCCATTTCTTTTTTACCCTCTCCAAAATATTGTAACGCCCTGAACGGAAAAGACTTTTTTACGTTCGAAAACCCTTCCTCTCGGGTATAGGCAATCCTCTCTGCAAACCCCAATCTAAGCACTATACGGCGCAGGTTCAATTGCTCGGAAGCCCAGAGTTTCCAAGGGCTTGAGAGGAATTGCATGGCGAGTTCGAACATTTCATCAAAGCGTCCCTTGGGTGCGTCGATTTTGGCCTGTTTTTCCTGCAAAACCAATCTGGATTTCTCCAATTTGGCAATCTTGGCCTCATAGGCCGCAATCACGGTGCCATTATCTGTCTCAATGATCCGGTCCAGTAATTGATCAATCTGCTTGTCGGTCTTACCAATCTCTCGCTTGAGATCAGAGCGTGATTGTTTCTGCTGTCCTGCCATTTGCTCCCAAGCCTGCGTGAACATCAGCTTAACCATATCAAATAATGTCTCGGTTGGCTGCATATCATGCAGGAGTGTTTCAAACTCTCCCTCAAGCTTCTTGCGAGGAATGGATTTTCGATAGCTGGCGCAGCCTTTGCTATTACATAGATAATAGGGATATTTCTTGCCCGTGGAGCTTTTCGACCAGCAAGCGGTCAGGAGATGGCCGCAATCCCCGCAGACAACAAAACCGCGCAGGGTAAAGTCTTCATTGGGATCCTTGCGCGCTGGCGCTTTCGCCCCCTCAACCAAGCGTTTTTGGATTCTTTGGTAAGTCTCAAGAGCGATCAGCCCCTCATGACGTGCCTTGCGGAAAGAGATATCCCATTTAGGAGCTTCAAGATATCCGGCATAAAGGGGTTGGGTCAGGATATCATGGACGCGCTGATTACGGATTTCACCGGAGGGGAGACATTTGGGGAAGTCCGGCTGTGATTCCCAAAAGCGCTTTACCTCAACCTGTGTCTCAAATCGGCCAGATGCATAACCTTCCAGAGCTTCGGTCAAGATCGAAGCAACAGGCTCATCCCGAACAAGCACTTTGCCATGATCCCTGCTTTTCTCATAGCGATAGCCTTTAGGCTTGGCAAAAGGCCAAAAGCCATTGGTTAATCTTGCACGCATACGATGCAGCGTTTGTTCAGCATTTTTCTCGCGCTGATGTTGGCAGCACCTGCCAGAACATTTTCGACCATACGACTGTCAGCATCCTGTTTAAACTCAACAGAAGGGGATTCAAGTCTGCCTCCAGCCTTGATGATGGTACGACGCAACTCCCGGCGGGCCTCCACGTCACGCGCCAGTCTGGAGATATCATCAATCAGAACAACACAATTATCTGCCCGGTTCTGACGAACAAAATCGAGCATGGCTTGCATACCGGGGCGATTGACCAATTTGCCTGTTAGATCATCATCAAAGCGGGCAATTACCGCATAACCCTTCATGCGGGCATATTCACGACATCTTCTCTCTTGAGAGGCCAGACCATCACCACGTTTGGTTTGGGCTGTACTGGATACGCGACAATAGATGACAGTCTTTTGGAGTGTTTGCTCCTCCTGTGTTGGTTTCATGCTGACCTCCGTGATTTTGTTTTTACTGATCATTCCTCGTTTGTTGAAGGGACTTCATCTTTTTGTTTCTGATGAGAGCCTATCATATCCGGGCTGGTGGATTGCAAAAAATCAGGATTGAGCGAAGGCAAGGGCAATGTTTGATCCTTTGCCTGCTGCAAGGGATGGACACCAAATCCTAACTAGACAAAGCTGACAATGATGGTCCAGAGCGTCTCTATAAATTCCTGCTTCTGCGCTTCGCTGAGATCTGAAACATCCAGATATTGCTGATAAAGTTCGTAACCTAATGTCAGACCCGGTTGGTTGTCGTGTGGTTTTTGCCTTTCTCGTCCATTTTGTTTTGTCTCCGTTTTCTTGTTTACCTCATATGTCCACCTTTCCCTTTGCTGAGAACATAAACGGAACATATTAGGTAAATATTCCTAGAAATGCAAGAATTAAGTTGTTTAATTGTCTGAGCTTTTCGCTCCTATCGGGGGTGGGAATAGGAGCGTGATACGGCTTGATCCTGTGTGGGATGAGCATGAGGGGTGGATTGGAGATTGGCCTTTTCCAACTCCTTGCCCCAAACGCCCAATTCCTGGCGCTCTAGCGTGCGGCGCTTATCACAATGCTTGGTGATGCTTGAAGCCATATCCAGCCTCCATTTTGGACAGCTTTTTGCATCACGGAATCGAGCCGTGATAGTTTTAAGCCATGAGAAAATTCAGATATATTGATGATGTTGAGACATGGTTGGAGCCAATGGACTATCAGGGCTTTTGGGTTGCTATCACGTCGCTTGAGCTGGACTTGCAACCCCGCGCGCATTGCGATCAGCAAATCCGCGATGGTGAAGTCGATCAGGTAACCGTTTTGCGTGTCCTTAAATCCATGGCCCGGATTGAATTGACCGACCGCCATAGACTTGAATGGAAACAGGAAGCCCCATGGTTGAGATTGGTGCAATAACATCAGCGCGCCTCACTTTTTAAAGAGACAATTACACCGTAAAAAACAGTATGAGGGAGGGGCGCAACCGGGTATCCGGTATTGCTCGGCTTTAGGAAGATATTTGCCGGGGCGTCAAAAGTGACGGCTTGAACATCTGGAAGCATTGCAGACGCGCTACCGCCCCACTTGTCAGCAATGGGCATGGATCGACTGGGGTTAGGCCGTGCGATTTAATAGCACCAGCGCCATGATCTTCTATTTAGTCGCTTTCCAGCCTTCTGATCGCCCGCCTGATGCTATCCGGGTGCATGTCATTCTTGCGCGATAATTCCATCAAATCCGTTTCATTGGCCTCCAGCATCGCTTTGGCCCGGATAAGTTGGGACTGGCTCATCTTGGGTGGACGACCAAGGCGTTTGCCTCTGGCGCGGGCCGCCTCAAGCCCTTCTTTGGTCCGTTCAATCAAATGCTCCCGCTCATGCTGGGCAATGGCCGCCATGATGGCATAGATCAATCGCCCCTGACGGGTGGAGGTATCCAGATTCATGGTCAGAATTTGAAAGCCGATGCCACGCTCTAACAGGCTTTCAGAACAGCTTATTGCATCAAGACTGGAGCGAAAGGCCCGGTCAATATCCCATACAATCAAACTATCACCAGATTGAAGCTCGTTGATTAATTGGTCAAAGACAGGACGTATTTTGGAAATGGCCGATCGCTTTTCAAAGCGCATTTCATCACAAATGCTGGTCAGCGCGTCAATTTGCCGATCAAGGCACTGATCCTCCCGAGAAACCCGCACATATCCTATTTTCTTTCCCTTTTGTCTGCCTGAACTCTTTTCTTTCTTCATTTCTTATATATTTCAATAGGTTAATCCATAACCTCCTATGATAAAGTAATTGACATAATCGACCGATTTTGCAGGTCGGAAAATCTTTCGGACTGGCCCGCCTTGTCTCTGTATCGTGATTTAATTTGTTGTTTCATTTCAATATCTTCTCATGTTTTCGCGTCGCACCGCAAATTTCACAAAGATCATTATCTATCATGACATTAACGGTCATTTTTGTTGCACAAGCACATCGGTAAAATCGCCGCAATCCTTGCCGGACTTCTGCTTGGAAGTCCCTTGCCAGCAGAAGCCAGAGATTTGAATGCGGGCTTTGTCATGAAGGAAATGAGTTCCAAGGAGCAATATGCTTATGTGGCCGGGGTCATTGAAGGTTTGGCTTATTCCAGATTTCTGAAAGATCGCCCAAATGAAAAGGGCATGAGTTGCATCTATGATTGGTTTTATGAAAGCAAAGATAAGAAATGGGCAAAAATGGAACAATGGTTCAACAGGCATCCTGATAAACAGGTTGGCGTTTTGCTCCATGTTCTTATCAAGAAGGAGTGTGGCGCATAAATGATCCAACTCTCTGACCATTTTAAATCAGACAGCCAAAGCCGCCATTCCGAATGGTTGCAACAACAGCGCTGGTTTATAAAGGCTAGACACGAGAAAATCCGCAAAGATGAGGAAGCCGATAAATTGGATGATCTGGCTGGTGTTGCCTCTCTCATTATTGCCGCAACAGAGGCCGAGTTCCGCAGGTTTGAAGAAAAGCTGGATCAATATGATGAGGCAACCGTCGCGGCCTTGATGGAAAATCAGGAAGCGCTCGATAAAGTCAATGAGCAACTCATGCTCATGCTGGATCAGGCTTATGTCATGGAAGATGGTCGCCGCGTCTTCAAATCCGAGGATGGTTCCTATGTGATTGATGAACACGGTGAGCGAGTATCCCCCGATGAGCTGGATTTCGATCTCATCAGCCGCGACAAGCCAACGGCAGAACAATATCGTGCGGGATTGGATGCCAGACAGTCACTTTTGCAGGAGAAAGAGAAAATTCTCGAGTTTCAGGAAAAGCTGGATGACGCTCGCGAGAAAATTGAAGACGGCGATCTCTCAAAACAAGAACTGGATGATCTTGATGCAGAACTGAATGCGGCCATGCCACAGTCAGTCAAACGCCATGCCGCCCATATCGCGCCTGACGATCAGACCCCAGATCTTGAAAGCGATAGCCCAGAACCGGAGCAATCAAACCAGCCAAGGCTTCATCATCAAAGCGGCTCGCCAATGACCTTGGGATGATGATCCCTATAAAAAGACCGGATCCAGTCAGGGGAATTGACTGATCCGGTGCAAGATCCATCAAGGGAGGATGGATATTCAGTACATTTGATAGATTGGGATGTGGCCTCAAGCAGATTGCTGGCACCCGTCTGACATGTTGTCATTCTCCGCCTTTAAGCGATGCATAGACCGGATTAACTGGCAAAGACTGGACTGAACGGGAATATCGTCCAAAGCAACAACATCTGCCGCAACAGACAAGCCCAGTTTGACCTGTCTGGCATTGTCCCCGCTGATGATATCGGCTTTCAAAAAGTCCTCTATTGGCACATCAAAAAAATGCGCCAACTGCACAAGCTTGTAGCAGGTCATTTCTATATGGGCATTTTCATATCGGTTGATCGTGGATTTTGACACATTCAGATAAGCCCCAAGATCTTCTTGGGTTGCTTTGTGAAGCGTTCGGATTTGGCGAAGCCTGAATCCCAGATCCTGATTAAATTGTTTTTCGTTCTTCATTTTGCTCTCCCCATTTTTCTTTTTAGGCAACCAAGGCCGCTTGCGGAGTATCCGCTTTTGACCAGGATAAATGGGCGGGATGGTCGAGCATTTTTATTGCGGAGGCATAAGCGGGATAAAATGCCTGCATGGTCAGCCAATAAAGACGAAATATCCGGCGAAAGTCCTTTTTACATTTATGCGCGTGCAAACAGATAATATTTTTCTGGCTTTGATCGTCATGGCGCAGGCTGTGAAGCAGTTCTTTCGCCTCTGTTCGATATAAATGCAATAAATCACCAAGCGCTTTGACAGCTAAAATGCTTAAATCCGATTTGGCAGAGGGCTGAAAGCTCGTTTCAATGATTTCTCTAGCTTGTTCTGCCCCAAAGCGACTTTGCAGATCGTCAAATAGATCTTCAAAGCCTGCAACATCATGTTTCCCCAGATTGTTACTCATAATAAAACTCCTTTAAAAATAAATATTACATAATCAATACTGCATTTTTATATGGACAATTAATTAATAATTGTTTAATTATCTACAATTATTGAATATAATTACAAATATTGAAGAATGATAACAAAGCAACAATTAAGATCAGCCCGTGCATTTTTGGGATTAAATCAATCCAATATCGCAGAAAATATAGGTGTTACTACAAAAACAATATCCAATATTGAAGAAGGCGATGGAATTGCTGACAATAAATATACGGGTGCTCTCCAGCAATTCTTTGAAATGCGCGGCATTGAATTTACCGATTTCAATGGTATCAGGCAAAAACCAACGGGCAATCGCCACCTCAAAGGAGCATCCGGCTTTCGTGAGCTTTATGAGATGCTCTATCACAGCGCCAAAACGTGTGGCGGTGATATTATTCTCTATAATGGCGTATCCAATCTGGTCATGGCCGCACTGGGTGCGGATTATGTCGCGCTTCAAAAAAAGCGCATGGAAAAAATCAAAAACAATTACAATTACCGCGTCATCGTCAAAGAAGGGGATGATACATTTTTCGGGGCGGCATATTGCGATTACAAATGGCTCCCTGAAAAGCACTTTAACGAAAAGACCTTTTTTGTTTTCGGGTCGATTTTTGCCATCGTCGATTTTGACAATGACATCGATATTCTGATTATTGATAGTCAGGATGTGGCTGATAGTCAGAAATTACTCTTTAACGGGGTGTGGGACACGATTGCGCAGGTACCCTGTGAGCAATAGCATCCTGCGCTATCATTTTGCCATGAGCAAAGACCGTTTCCCCGTCCATCGCGAACAGCCACGCGAGGCCTTGTCCATTGAGCCTGTGCCATTGAGTGTGAACGCGATTCTGGCGCGGGTGGAGCGCATTCCATGGGACTGGATAAACAAAGAGATTTATGATCCTGCAACTCTGTCACGACGCATACAGCATCCCGATATGGCGCTTTTTGATTTGCTGGATGAGGGCAAGCCTGTTGGCTATGCCATTATCAGCCCAGCCAGTCATCCAAAGGCATTTAATGCGGCGGCCAAGGGCAAATCGGTCATTGAGATTGAAAATCTGGCTTTGTTCCCCAAGGAAGAAGGCGGTGGCCGTGGTTGGCAATTCTTCTCCTTGGTGATGGACCAGCTCTATGAGAATTTCGACACCGTCTATTGGTCACAAAGCTCAACCAATTACGCGACCCTGAAAGATTATTATATCCGCAAAGGGATGAGCTATTTGGGTGCAGACAGGGTGCCGGATTTCCGACAAAAGGCTTTGTCACCGGTTGCGGCCTTTGGGTGATTATACCTTCACAGCGAAAAGTTTTCTGTTGCGCTTCATCCAATATAGGCCAGTTGCGCCACAGGAAACAAATGCACCCAAAACGCAGAATTCCCTTGTCGAAGCATCTATTTAGCGAGACAATAAAAGCATGAATAACGACGGTGATGTTGACAATGATAACACTGTGATGCGCCACACCCCTGTTGCGTATCAGGTCGGGGAAAAGAAGCAGGAAGCAGGAAGTCGGAATAGAGGATCTTGTGCTTTTTCCCGATCTCGTTCCCCTCTCAAACAGCAAACGCTTCATTGCCAAGCATCTTGATCGCATATTGGATGAGCTGACCATCGTCAGGCAGGAATTGCAACAAATTCCGCCAAGGGCACGACAGGCAGAAACCATCGATATCGATGCAACCATCAAAGCCCTCCAAGGCTGGATGGAAGGTCTCAAACAATGGAGCGAGGAATACCAAACCCAACCCAGACCAGCAAAGCGCTCAAAAGCAGAACCCCTATCATATAAAAAAGTGGCCGACTAAGATTCCAAACCCCGCAGACTGCAAGCTGTGTTTTGTATTACAAAACCAACTCGGCAAGGGAGCAAAGCCCCCGTTGCATCCCCGGATCTATGCCCAGAACAGAAGCTCCGTTGCGTTGGCAGACCTTGCTTTACCAATGCGTAAATCGGGCGGGAAGCCGACCTTCGGTGCACTTGCGGTACAATGCGCTGGATCGCCGAAAGCTGACTATAAACCATTCAGCTTCCAGCCCTTCTTGGGCCGATGTTCAATTCGTGTACTTAAGAACCACGTTCTCAACGAGGTCTTCAACAAAATCGATAACCTTAGTGCGCTTGATTTTTACTCCCGACGGATGTGCACAAGAGTTCCTAGTATCAAGCTTCTGAACCAGGATTTTACGCACATCGTTTGAGATAATGTTGGCACTCCGGCAGAACTCAAGGAACTTGCCTTCCGGGATATCGCTGAAATCATCGCGCTGGGCGATGACGCTGACCTTTACGCGTTTGTCAGTATTCTTGGCGAGCGCAGTGTTGAACTCGGCAAGCTTGTGTTTGAGTATGTAATCGAACAGATGGTTAACGGTCAATATCCAAGCCATAACAATCGTAGCCCGGTTCGCGCCGACCTCAAAACAATCAAGCGTTTCCGCCAAGAACTCTTTTGCGCTCCCAGCTGGCATCTTGTGCTCTAGCGAGCGCAATGTGGCGCTGGTCTGCGAGGTGGTCGTTTCAGCACCAAGTTTCTTGGAAAGGGCTTCACGCATATGGCGCTGTAGTTTGTAGCCAGCGTCCGACTTCACAAATTTCTGCGGCTTCGTCTTCAACCCCTCAGAAAGCCGAGCAGCCGTAGCTTTCGGTGGGGTGAGGTCGCAATCTGTGAAGCACTGATCAACCTCTTTTGCGGTTGCCGTATCCTGACCTAGCTCGACCGTCAGGAAGTAGACGAACAGTTCGATCAATGAAGCTTGCGACTGATCGCTCGCGTTTTCAATCGAGCTATAGAATCGATTGACCGCGTCCGTCATTCAGCATCCTTCTTCTTCAAGTCGAACTTGAAGTAGTTGCTGCCGACTGTCGTGATCGGAATATCCGTTGGCGAGTTGTAGTCGATGTAGCCAAACTTGCGACCGCTCGCATCGCGAAATGCTTGCGAGAACACCTTGGGGATTCGTTCGTTTACGGCCTCATAGCAGGTGTAGACCTGATCAGTGTTAGGGCTTTCAATCCCCAACTCATCAATCAAGAACTTCAAGAAGATCAGCACGCGCTCGGGGTGGTTTCCGACCTTGTACTGTCCAAAATACGCGTCAAGCTTGGATGTATCCAAGCTTTTATCAAGCTGCGGGGCATCGGGATTGATAGTGTTTTCCCCGTCCTCGGTTGTTTTCGGCTTTCGTCGTGTCGGAGCACGTTTCTTTGTCTTTGGTGCCGCACCGTTCCCGGCATTCGGCGCAGGCGTAGCTGGTTGCTCTGCTAGTGGCGGCGCATAAACGACCTGCCCCGTGAGCCGGTCCTTGAAGTCTTCATAGACAGCTTTGACAAGTTCAACATCGCCTTCCACGTCGATGATCCCTTGCGTCAGGTTGATATGCAGTTTGGTCTGCACGGCGGCCTCTCCAGATAGTTGTCAGGCAGCATCGGATACAACATATAGGAGCGCGCGTTTGCTTGCAAGCCGCGCCACAAGACCACTTGCTAGCAAGCTCAAGAGCCATCGTTTTTGATGAGGTGATTGGTCGGATCACTTAGCAGCGTCGCTGTCTTCACGTGAAATCCAACGCCATTCGTGAACGCGAGATGCTGCGCGTTCGATGGACGTCCGCTTTCACGAGCCACACTGCAGAATAGCAACTGGTTGTTGGATGACCGCATTGGGCCGATATGTCCCATAAGATCTACCCTAATCCATCTTTCTTGGCTGTCTCCACGGGACGTGGATCAGGATCTATTCCAAGCGGAGTGATCCGCTTTCCACGAAACCCATCCTGGCTTGATGCTTGAAGATGGTTTTCGCCCATTCGGGTGACGATCCTTGACAGGGATAATGGATAGAGGCGGCATTCTGTTTGCGTGCCGCCACTTTGTTTTATTGGCGCGAGCGATTGCTCGCTTGGAACCTTGTCTTCCAACTTGCATCAAATCCGGTGACGCGCTGCTGTGGGTCAATCATCTTGCCGCCGCACTGAACTGGTGCGGTCTCCCGAGAAGAGGATTGACCCATCCCCGGAAAGTTTGATCGATTGTCCGTGACTGTCGCCCTGTTTGTCAGGGCGGCATTTTTTATGCCGTTTTTTCGGACACTCGCCGCTGGGCAGAGGTTCAAGCGCGGGGTTGTGGTTTGGCTTCGCGGTTTAACCAGATGAAGCGAGGATACCATGACCATCACACTCCATGCCCAACCCTATGACCTGTCAGCAAATGGCTTTTATTTCTCAAGCGCAGAAGAATATGCAGACAAAGTACGCAACGTAAAGAATGCCTATGGTGATGTTGTCGAGGAATTCGAAATCCAGTTCATTGACGGGGAAGAGCTTGATTGCACCTTTGCAAAGGCCATTGGCATAAGCCAAGCAAATGTTGCACGGTTTCTGGAACTGGTCGAGGATCTGGAAGACTGGAAAAAGATCAATCTGATTATTGCCGTGGGCGAGATTGGTTATGACTTCGATCCCTGTAATGAAAGCGACCATGACGATATAGAGCTGTATCGGGTCGATAATATGCGTGAGCTGGCCGAGCAGTTTGTCGAAGAAGGATTGTTCGGTGACATTCCAGAGCGTCTGCAATTCTATATCGACTATGACGCCATCGCGCGGGACTTGGCCTTTGACTATTCCGAAATCGAGATTGCAGGCGAGCGCCTGATTTATCGCGCCTGTTAAGGGCGTAGCCCATTGCCTCTGCATTGCAAGACAGGCGGGGGTTTTCTGTTCATCGCTCATGGTCATGTTGATTTCCCCCTAATGCCTCGTTGGCCATGGCCGATGATTGAACGCCCGGCCTCTGCCTTGCTCACGTTCATCCTTGTCACGTTCCATTCTGCGAAGGGCGGTCTTGTCCGCATAGAGCCGTGCTTCTTCACGGTGGCGGGACATGGCAACATAGGTGAGATGATGATCCATGGTTTTTGAGCCAAGGACATAAGCACGATCCACCGTTGCGCCTTGGGATTTATGGATGGTGATGGCGTAACCATGGTCAATGGCATCATAGGAGGATGGTTCGATGGTGATTGTGCGGGATGGGCCGTCTTCCTCATCCACCTGAATGGTAAGCTTGTTTTGGTGGATTGATTGCACCCTGCCAAGCATTCCGTTTTTGACACCAAGTGTTCGGTCATTGCGGGTAAAGACAATGCGATCACTGACCGCAAAAGCACGCGGGCCATGGTTGGTTACAAACAGCAATTCATGGGCAAGATCACCCGATGCTTTCCTCATCTGCCTGATTGTCTGATTGATGGCATGAACATCCTTGCGGCGATGGGCAAGCGCCAGTCTTGAGGCTTCAGAGCCATATAATTCCAGATCGCTAAGATAATCCTCTGCCAATTTGCCAATGGCATCGTCGGTGCACCGTTTTTCAATCACGCAATCCTGTTCCCGATAAGCGGATATGGCTTCTTTGTTTTTGCCATGCGCAAACAGGCCTGTTGACTGCCTTTGCCAATCTGATTTCTGGCGGCGGACTTCCGTGAGCTTGGCCGTCTCTATTGTATTGGCAATTTCTTTGAACGGTGTTCCGGCCTGAATGGGCTGGAGCTGGTCAGGATCACCGACCAATATAATCTTGGCTCCGGTCTTTTCTGCCTCTTGCACGAAGTGAGCAAGTTGCCGTGTGCCAATCATACCCACTTCGTCAATGACAAGAATGGCATTCTGATCCAGTGTCTCATAACCGCTGGCCCAGCTATGCGCCAAGGAGGCCAATGTCCGGCTTTCAATGCCGGATGAGGATTGCAAGCCATCTGCCGCCTTGCCAGACAAGGCCGCACCAAGAACACGGTAGCCTTGCTGTTGCCATGCGGATTTAGCGGCTTTCAGCATGGTGCTTTTCCCGGCACCTGCCAAACCAACAATAGAAGAGAGCTGATTGCTATTCAGCACATGGCGAATGGCACTCTCTTGCTCCCCACTCAAATGCGCTCCATAGGTGGTATGAAGAAAGGCATTCTCGTCTTGAATGGCTTTGTTAATCGTCGCTGGTTCAACGAAGTGACTGACACGATCAGAAAGATCATGAACGGATTTCATCAAATCCCGCTTGCAGGTCTGGAAGTCTGCACTGGTATAGAGGGCATTTAATCTTCGGTCATTTGCCCCATGATCGATATGTTTGATGAGGTCTTTGCATTTGAGCGCCTGTTCCAAGGCTCCATGCAGATCCATTGGATTGTCGATATAATCAGCAAGCCCGCGTAAGATGTCAGAGCGCGAGAAATATTCCTGCTTGTCGGCTATCAGGGAAATGATATGAGCAGGATCACGCTTGACCTTCTCCTTATTGGATCGTCTCTCTTCATCGGCTGGCAGAAGAAGGGGCTGGTCAGGATCAGCTTCAAGCCAAGGAGAATGAAAGCCGTCCTGTACATGGCTTTGCTGGAATTCTGAGGCCAAAGCCCGGCGCTGTTTCAAATGCTGCTGAATGAGCGCCTGACGTTCCTTTTGATCCCGTTCCTTACAGGCCAGCGCTTCCAATATATTTTGCTCAATGATTTGCTGATAGTTGCCTGCCAGTTTGGAAAAGGCCGCCTTCATGCCTTTGGGCAGGCGGGAAGCACGGAGCCTGATTTCTTCCGTGTGGCGTATGGCATGGCGCTGATCCAGAGCGTCTCTTTCCGTCCTTTGCTTTTCTGCCAAGGCCAAGCGCCTTTGTTCCAGTTCAGCAAGCCAGATATCTTGTCGATCTGGTGAGGACAGAGATTGATCTGTCTTCCCGACCAGCAAAGCATGGGCATCTTCGATTGAAGTCAGGTCATCAAGGGTGCCTAAGCGCTCCCGAACAGCCTTTGATTTCTCTCCCACCCAGCGGGCAATGGAATAGACCTTGCCATTCTCATCGACGGCGACAAAACCGCGTTGATCCCCACGGGCCAGAACAAGGCCATGTTCTTTCAGAGCTTGCGCAAAGGCTGATCGACTATCAGACGCCTCCCAACATTGGCGGAAGATCTGTTTGAGGGCTTTGGGGTCTTTTTTGACCCGTTTAGCCTGCAAGGCTTCGATATTGGAATGGTTATCAGGGCTTCGCCGCTCCCGATCTTTAAAGCCTTCGGGCAAATCCCAGCCATGCTCACTATACAGATCACGGGCAAGATCTGTCAGCCTGGCTTTAAAGCAGGACATATTGATTGCCTTCATCTCGGCCACATCGATCCGAGACCAGACACAATGGGCATGACGGCGACCATTTTTTTCGTGAAAGACGACAACACGCGGCTGGCCTGCAAGGCTTAGTTTTGTCTCGACACGGGCAATGGCATCTTCAAAAGCGCTAACAGGAACATCTTCTGCTTCTGGCGGACTGAGGCTTAAAGAGAAGAAAAACTGCTTACAGCGTGTGCCTTTGGCAATGGCATCCACTTCCTGTAAGGCACCCATAAGGTCAGACGCCAGAAAGCCGCTGACCTCATGCACTTCCACATGGTCATTATCCGTCCTATTCAGAAGGTGCTGAGAAAGCCTGACCCAGCCGCCCCGTTGCGCGCCTTCAAGGATCATAGAGTCTCGCCCCATTCATCGAGACGCTTTGAACCAAGGGCCTTTAAAAGCTCCAGCCGCAACACACAGATATGAGAATAAGCTTCATTGATTTTGTCGATGGTCTCCTGATCCACGATCAGGGAGCCTGTATTGGCGTGGAAGGCAAGCTGATTGAGATTGTTGGCAATGCGCGAGCTTCCCAACATTCCCAGAACCTGCGCAAGCGCCTGATGATCGGCAATCGCTTCCGGGCGACGCGGTTTCTTGCGCTTACTCTCCTTATCCTCAAACAGACATTTGCGGATATAAGCACTCATGGAAGACCCGCTTGACCAGTCTTCCAGTATGGCCCGTTCTTCGTCTGTCAGACGCAAGGTAACAGGAGACGGAGCAGATTTACGCGAAAGCTTCTGATCCGCCGCGTCAGAAAATTCCGATTTAAGCGAAGCCGTCTTGTTCATCGAGACGGCCCCCGCAATTTGGGGGCGCGATGGCGAGAAGGGCTTGGTTTGTGGTCAGAAGATTGGTCACTTTGGGATGCCTGTTCAAAAGCATCAAGGCAGTTCATCACATCAGGATTAGAGCGTAAATTATAGCTCCAATCTTCCAATTCAGACAGAATGGAAGAAAGCTGATCCGGTTCTAATTTAATCTGATTAACTGCACCATTTTTCCTTATTCGTTGTTCAAGCCACCTAATACCTTGAATGGTAAGGTGGTTTTTGGCGTTCTATACCCTTCATTCCTGCAAGATGCGAGTTGCTTGGTAAATGCTAGTCTGAGCAGCATTTTCTGCAAGGTTATGTTGCCACTTTCCCAGAGCTTGCAAGCATTTCAGGGGAACTTCATAGAGAATTCTATGGTCTGTCCCTAGGCAGCCTTGGGTCAGTGCTTTTTGCTCCCTTTTTCTAAGATACGTGATGTGATGGCGCTTGGATTGCAGCAAGACGGGGCTTTGCATAACAATGGGGCGATAGATATCTCTATCTACCGCCCCGCATTGGTTCTGAAATGCAATGTATGAAACAAGGGCTATTGTAAAAATCCAGCGATCAATGCCCGATTGCTAGTAAACAACCCTATCCAAAAAGCCACAACACCCATTTGGGTGATGACATTGACTGAATGCCAAAAAATTATTTTGAGCGCTTCACGCTTCAGCCGGATGTGCGAATGATCAACTGTCCCGGTAGGCGAATGATATCTTTGGATGGGCTGATATCATCGAGCAAGGTAAGCAAATGCGCGACCATGTCTTCCAGCGGTTGCTCATAAGAGGTCAGGCCATAAGCAGGCGCTGCGCCCAGATCGATATTGTCAAAGCCAATGACGGCAATGTCATCGGGAACAGACAAGCCCAAATCATAGCGAATGGCATCAATTGCCCCAAGGGCCATCACATCATTTTCGCATAGAAGCAGATCCGGGGTCTCTTTTGAGCCCAAACCACCCAGATAATCCAGAACAGCTTGCCGGGCCAAATCCCGGCTATAAGTGGGAATGGAGAAAATATCCGGCTCCGGTTTGCCAAGGCGTTTCAGCTCCCGGGTAAAGGTGCGTTTGCGCAAAAGACTGGTGGAATGAGTAATGGGACCGGCAAGAAAAGCTGTTTTCTCAAACCCGCGCTTCAAGGCATGGGCAACAATTTCCTGAATTGCTTTTTCATTGTCACAGCTGATTGAAATGGTGCTGTCATGGCTGCTTTCGCGGGCAAAGACAATCAGCTTTTTCATGCGCTGTGCCCCAAGGGCGGTGGAGAGCAATTCGTCACTAAAGCCGGTGCCCATAACAATGGCAGCATCTGCCCGACGTTGAGATGCATTGAGCAAGGCGTCGGTCGGGCTGTGAAATTCCCCGATATTGATCAACAAGGCCACAAGCCCTTTCTTTTGCAAGGCATCGGTCAAATGTTTGAGCAGGGGCAATTTATAGGGATTGTCAAAATCATCAATCAAAAGCGCAACCAAATGGGTCTTGTTGCTCGCCAAACTGGAGGCCAGGAGATCTGGCGCATAGCCCAATTCCTTGGCCGCTGCGAGCACTTTATTGAGATTTTTCTCAGAGATAGACGCATCACGCTTAAAAGCCCGTGCAACAGTCCAGCGCGAAACCCCTGCCAGATTGGCAACATCCTGCGCCGTCGCGTTGCGCCCAAAAGCAGGGCCGCTTTCGCCGGCATGGTTTGGATCACTCTTTTGGTGCTGTTTGTCTGTTGCATCTGCTTTCAAGGCGTTTTTCTCGTTCCGTTGGTCCACACGTTTATTGCCTATCTATGGTGAGTATCGATTGGCTTTAAAAAATTCAAGGATAATTGAATATACAGTTTTTTGCTCCCGCGTGCAAAAAATCTTGCACGCGGGAGCAAAAAACTGTATTGCAGTAGCAAGAACACAGAATAAAACAATCTGAAAAGGGAAGAGACGGGTTTAACCTGCGCCATGCAAGGTGATCCAGCCATCGCGCCCAATCATCAGAGCGTGAGACATGCGCAAGACAAGCCATGCTCCCGCGCCCACTTTTCTGGAGGCAACAAAGCCCGATGCCACGCCCTTTACCCAAACGAGGGCGATGGATTTGAGGGCTTTATTGCCGACCAGAATGTGCAGAGCCTTAAAACTCTGCACGCTCTTTCATAGATGAGTGAAAGGGCATCTATCAGGCTTTGAAGACATATCGTCAGCAAGGCCGACCGGATAGGTGGAGCTGTCCGGCACGTTATGAAGAAACCAATAATTCCTTGGGAGGGAATATGAAAAAGCTATTGAAAACCGCCGCTGTGGCTGCCTCACTGGCCTTTGCAGCCCCAGCTCTTGCTGCCGATATCATTGTGGTCTCGCATGGTCAGGCCAATGACCCCTTCTGGTCTGTGGTGAAAAATGGTGTGGAACGTGCCGCAAAGGATACGGGCGCGAAAGTCAGCTATCGTGCCCCTGAAACCTTTGACATGGTTGCCATGAGCCAGTTGATTGATGCTGCGGTCAATCAGGAGCCGGACGGACTGGTGGTGTCCATTCCTGATGGCGATGCCCTTGGCCCATCGATCAAACGCGCGGTGGAAGCAGGCATTCCTGTTATTTCGATGAATTCCGGCTCGGACGTCTCCAAAAGCCTTGGGGCTTTGCTGCATGTGGGGCAGGAAGAATTTGACGCAGGCAAAAAAGCCGGTGAAAAATTGGCTGGCATGGGCGGCAAAAATGGCATTTGCGTGAACCAGGAAGTGGGCAATGTTGCCCTTGATCAGCGCTGCGCAGGCTTTGCTGAAGGCTTTGGTGGCAAAAGCAAAGTTCTGCCAACCAGCAATGACCCGGCTGAAATCGAAGCAAAAGTGAAAGCCGCTCTGGAATCTGACAGCTCCGTTGACACCATCATGGCTTTGGGGGCAGCAACCGCAGGCGAGCCGTCTGTTGCCGCGGTCAAAGCTTTGGGTCGCTCCGGTGATGTCAATGTGGCAACATTTGATATGTCCGCAGGCTTCCTTGAAGCGGTCAGCGCGGGTGAAGCCTCTTTTGCCATCGATCAGCAGCAATTCCTGCAAGGCTATCTGCCTGTGGTCTTTTTGGCCATGCATGCTGAATATGGCCTGATGCCGGGCGGCAATGTGGCCTCTGGCCCGAATCTGATCACCAAAGAAAAGGCCGGTCAGGTTGTTGAATTGTCTGCCAACGGCATTCGCTAATCCTATAGACAAAAGCCAGCAGGACGGCTTGCCCGTCCTGCTGTAACAGGATGATTGGCACCCCAAATATGCCAATCGGGCTGGAGCCCTTTCTATAGGCTCGCCCCTTTGTCCCTCAGTCCGCAACAATGGGAGACACCGAATGTCAACGACAGAGCCCGTCATGGTTGACGAACGGATCAAACAAGAATCCTTTATCGCCCAGTTGATGAAGCGCCCGGAACTGGGCGCCATTGCCGGGGTTGTTCTGGTCACGATCTTTTTTCTGCTCACAGCTGATGAAGCCATGTTCACCTTGCAAGGTTTCATGAATTTCATGACCCCCGCTGCCCAGCTTGGAATTTTGGCCATTGGGGCCTCTTTGCTGATGATTGGAGGGGAATTCGATCTCTCGCTGGGATCAATGGTGGCCTTTGCAGGCCTATTCTTTGCCGCCTGTGTCGTTAATTTTGGCACCCCCCTTTTCATTGCCATTCCCGCCACCTTGTTGTTTGCCGCTCTTGTCGGGGCTGTGAATGGCCAAATCGTTTTGCGCACAGGTCTGCCTTCCTTCATTGTTACATTGGCTTTTCTGTTCATTTTGCGCGGCCTGTCCTTGGTGGGCCTAAAGCTGGCAACCGGCGGCTCCACCCAATTGCGCGGTGTGCGCCAAGCCGTTGAAAATGATCCATTAACCGGCTTCTTTTCTGGCGATGCCTTTGCAGGCCTATTTGTCAAATTGGCTGAAATGGGCTGGATTGATACCTTCAAAAATGGCACGCCAAAGGTCAAAGGCATTCCGGTAGAAATTCTCTGGTTTGTGGTGCTGGCTTTGCTGGCCACCTATATTTTGCTGCGCACGCCCGCAGGCAACTGGATTTTTGCGTCTGGGGGAGATGCCAATGCCGCCTCTAATTCCGGCGTACCAGTGCGCAAGGTCAAGATTGCCCTCTTCATGGTCACCGCCTGTTGCGCAGCGCTTCTCGCCATCATTCAGGTGATTGATGCAGGCTCCACTGATGCCCGCCGCGGCTTTCAGAAAGAATTTGAAGCCATCATTGCCGCTGTGATTGGTGGTTGTCTTCTGACCGGTGGTTATGGATCTGCCATTGGTGCTTTCTTTGGGGCGACCATTTTTGGCATGGTGGTGATTGGCCTGACCTATACCAATTTCGATCAGGACTGGTTTCAGGTCTTCCTTGGCGGCATGTTGCTGCTGGCGGTATTGTTCAACAACATGATCCGTAAACGTGTAACCGGGGAGCGCTGATCATGACCAAGCCAATCATTCATATGGACAAGATCGAAAAGCATTTCGGCAATGTCATTGCTCTGGCCGGTGTCAGCTTTGATGTCACAGCGGGCGAATGCCATTGCCTGCTCGGTGACAATGGCGCTGGTAAATCTACTTTCATCAAAACCATGTCCGGTGTTCATAAGCCAACCGCAGGCGATATCCTGTTTGAAGGCAAACATATGGATTTTGATAGCCCGCGCGACGCCATGGAAGCAGGCATTGCAACGGTTTATCAGGATCTGGCCATGATCCCGCTCATGTCCGTGACCCGCAATTTCTTCATGGGCCGCGAACCAACCAAGGGCCGAGGGTTGCTCAAACGCTTTGATGCCGAGACCGCCAGCGACATCTGCATGGAAGAAATGCGCAAAATGGGCATCAATCTGCGTGGTCCAGATCAGGCTGTGGGCACCCTTTCTGGCGGCGAACGCCAGACGGTGGCCATTGCCCGCGCGGTCTATTTTGGTGCCAAGGTACTGATCCTTGATGAGCCAACCTCGGCTTTGGGGGTGCGTCAGACCTCCAATGTGCTGGCAACGATCGACCGGGTGCGTGATCAGGGCATTGGGGTGGTTTTCATCACCCACAATGTGCGCCATGCTTTGGCGGTAGGGGATCGTTTCACGGTGCTCAATCGTGGCAAAACCCTAGGCACAGCCAAAAAGGGCGATATTACCCCCGATGAATTGCAGGATTTAATGGCTGGTGGTCAGGAACTGGCCGAGCTGGAATCCTCTCTCGGCGGTACGATCTGATACCATTCTCGCCGGGCCGAACGCAGTGACATCTGCGGCCCGGCTTCATAACGTTCCCCAAGCGAAAGGACGCTCTTGCATGACCACTCTTCGATTAACGGCTGCTCAGGCCATGGTCCGTTACCTTGAAAATCAGTTGAATGCAGACGGTGAGCGCTTCCTTGAGGGGATATGGGCTATTTTTGGTCATGGCAATGTCGCCGGTCTCGGGGAAGCTCTGTATCATGCCAAAGATCGCTTTCCCACCTATCGCGGCCATAATGAGCAAACCATGGCCCATGCGGCCATTGCCTATGCCAAACAATCCAAACGCAAGCGCGCCATGGCTGTAACCTCATCAGTTGGACCTGGTGCCACCAATATGGTCACCGCTGCGGCTCTTGCTCATGTCAATCGCCTGCCGGTTTTGTTGATTCCCGGTGATGTCTTTGCCAATCGCGGGCCCGATCCTGTTTTGCAACAAATCGAAGAATTTGGCGATGGCACGCTCTCGGCCAATGATTGTTTCAAACCAGTCAGCCGTTATTTTGATCGCATCACTCGCCCAGAGCAATTATTAACCGCTTTGCCGCGCGCCTTTCGCACCATGACAGACCCGGCAGATTGTGGGCCGGTGACATTGGCTTTCTGTCAGGATGTGCAAGCAGAAGCTTATGATTATCCGATAGAGTTTTTTGAGCCAAAAAGCTGGATCATCCGTCGCCCGGCACCAGATGCACAAGAATTGAAGGCCGCCATTGCAACAATTCTGGCCGCCAAAAATCCGGTCATTGTGGCCGGGGGTGGCGTGCATTATTCTGAGGCTTGCGAGGATCTGAAAAAGTTTGCCCATCGCTTCAATATTCCGGTGGTGGAGACACAAGCTGGCAAATCCGCTCTTGCATGGGACGATGATATGGCCTTTGGCCCCGTTGGGGTGACTGGTTCTGCCTCTGCCAATCAGATTTGTGAAGAGGCTGATCTGGTGATTGGCATTGGCACCCGCTTTCAGGATTTTACCACCGGCTCATGGGCGCTTTTCTCCAAAGTGCAAAAGCTTCTGGCCATCAATGTCCAATCCTATGACAGCCACAAGCACCAAGCCCAATCCTTAATCTGCGACGCCAAGATTGCCTTGACGGCTTTAAGCGATGCGTTGGGGGCTTATAAAGCCAATGAACGAAGCCAGCAAATCCGCTCTGACTGGTATGAGGCGGTGGATGCTGTCACCAAAGCCCCAAAATCAAGCAGCAATGATGCCCCAACCGATATGCAGGTAATCGGTGCGGTCCAGCGCGCAGCCGATGAGACCAGTGTCGTTATGTGTGCCGCAGGCACCATGCCGGGCGAATTGCATAAGCTTTGGAAAGCCTATAATCCCGGCGCTTATCATATGGAATATGGCTTTTCCTGCATGGGGTATGAAATTGCCGGGGCAATGGGCATCAAAATGGCCCAGCCAGAGCGCGACGTGATCTGTTTCACCGGGGATGGCACCTATATGATGGCCAATTCCGAACTGGCCAGTGCAGTGATGATGGGTATAGATTTTACGATTGTCGTCACTGATAATCGCGGCTATGGCTGTATCAACCGCTTGCAAATGGGCTGTGGCGGGGCGGAATTTAACAATCTTCTCGACCATACCCTTCATAAATATCCAAGTGCCATCAATTTTGCCCAACATGCGGCCTCTATGGGCGCAAAAGCGGTGCATGTGTCTTCCATCGCTGAATTGGAGGCCGAACTGGCAACGCGCAAGCAAGGTGGCGTCAAGGTTATTGTGATTGATACAGACCCCTATCCCAGCACCGAGGCTGGAGGCTATTGGTGGGATGTGGCTGTGCCAGAAGTCTCAGAGCGTGAAGAAGTCCAACAGGCACGTCTGGCTTATATGAAAGCGCTTGCCGCCCGCAATTAGGAGGCAGCTTTATAGGATCGACAGAGTTGATAAAGGCCCATTGCCTGCTCCAAGGGCAGAAATGGGCCTTTATTTTTTGTACATATATATTCAAAACTCGACTTGACCATAATTTTAGGCCAATCAGTCACTTTTACACATAATAGAGCGTTAAAAAGGCCAAACTGTTTTATGATTTTCAAAAAACAAACGGGTCTGATTCTACATGCGGGCTTTTTGATATAAGTTAGTAACCTATTGAAATAGAAGAAAATATCCTTTATGTTTCAATATAGTAGAAAATACTAATTTAGAAATTCATAAAGAGAATATTGAAAATTTTGCTCATCTGTAAGGGGCTTGTTAACTCTGACTTACTAGCGTCAAGAGGAATATGACTTCGTCCCCAATCGTCCAGCATGATCTTTTATGCGGGAGCAAAATATGATCAAGAATTTGTCAATCACAACCAAAATGGTTGCCGTGAGCTCTGTCGCTTTGGCAACAGTCCTTGCTGTGGGCATTGCAGCCATTGGATGGCAGGCACAAGGCATCACCCATGATTTGTCTGTCAGTGAAGCCGAAACCGTCGCCGACAGACAAGTTGCAGAAGTGCGACTGACTTTGGAAGAAGGCCTGATCGTCTCCCGAGGCATGGCTTATGCGTTTGATGGCTTGAAACGCTCCAATGTCACCGATCGTCTGGCATGGATCAATGTGGTTGAAGATACGTTGCGCAAAAGCCCGCGTATGAGCGGGACATGGAGCGTGATCATCAACAACAAGCTGGATGGGCGCGAAGCAGATTTTGTCAATACAGACCTGCATGATGAGACAGGGCAATTCCGCCCCTATTATTATCGCAGTGCCGACGGTTCCATTGGCTATCGTCCAACGGGCCTTGTCGACAATCCAGACAAACCCGCATCCTGGTATGATGTTCCCTATAAGTCAGGCAAGGATTATGTGACCGAGCCTTATACTTGGGAAATGGGCGGAAAAACAGTGGTGGGCGTCTCTATCGCCTCGCCAGTGCATGATGGCAAGAACGCTGTGATTGGCATTACTGGAACCGACATCATCCTGACTGAATTATCCAAAAATCTGGATAAAGTGAAACCTTTGGGAACTGGCTCTGTCCATATGCTGTCTCAGGCTGGCAAATGGATTGCCCATCCTGATGCGTCTTTGTTGGGCAAAGACTGGAAAGAAGGCCGTTCCGAGCAGGATCTGGCTTTTTCATCGCAGATTTTAAATGCTGTGAAAAATGGCAGCAGCTTTTCCTATCATGGCTATTCCAATAGTCTTGGGACAGAGGTTCTGCGTGTGATCAAACCCGCCAAAATTGGCGACACCGGCGCGTCTTTTGCTCTTGTCGTCAATGTACCGCTTGATACATTGGATGCGGCCAGTTTTGATCTAATCACAACGGTTGCGATTGTGGGCCTCATATTGATCCTGTCTGTCGGCTTGGCTTTGCTGATCGTCGGGCAAAGCATGATCAAACGTCCGCTGGAGACCACCATCAAGTCCATCAAAGACCTGATCAACCGCAATTATAGTGCAAAAATTTCCTATACAAACCGCAATGATGAGGTCGGCGAAATCAACAAGGCTCTTGAAATTTTCCGTGAAAAATCAAAGCAAGCCGAGGAATTGAGCGCCCATCAAGAGCAAGAACAGCGCGAGCGCTTGGTGCGGGCTGAAAAAATCAAGGAACTCACCGTTGATTTCGAAAGCCAGATCACAACCTTGCTCGATATGGTTGGCAATTCTGTTCAGGATCTGAACCAGACTTCAACAGTGCTGACCAATGGTGCCGATAGCACCGCCCATCAATCCAATGCTGTGGCTGCCGCCTCCGAAGAAGCCTCTTCCAATGTGGAAACGGTTGCATCGGCAGCAGAAGAATTGTTTGCATCCGTCAATGAGATTGACCGTCAGGTTGATCAATCCAACCAGATTGCAGCCAATGCAGTGGATCAGGCGCGCCAGACCAATGACAAGATTGAAGGTCTGTCTTCCGCGGCCAGCCGCATCGGCGAAGTGGTCAAATTGATCACCGATATTGCCGAACAAACCAATTTGCTGGCATTGAATGCCACCATTGAAGCGGCCCGTGCCGGGGAAGCTGGAAAAGGCTTTGCTGTTGTGGCCAATGAGGTGAAAGATCTGGCCACCCAGACATCCAAGGCAACGGATGAAATTTCTCAGCAAATTCAAGCGGTTCAATCCGAGACCGATGGAGCAGTTTCTGCCATTCATACCATTGCCGAGACCATTGAACAAATGAACCAGATTGCCTCGTCCATCTCGACCTCGGTGCAAGAGCAGGGCCATGCAACGCAGGAAATTGCCCGCAACATTCAGGAAGCCTCCGCCGGCACGCAGGAAGTGTCCTCCAATATTGCAGGCGTCTCTACGGCTGCGGCGGAAACAGGAGAAGCCGCCCGCATGGTCAGCACATCCGCATCAGATTTGCAGTCAGAAGCCGCCCGCCTGCGCGAAGGGGTTCAGACATTCTTGCAAAATGTACAAAAAATTGCCTGATGACACAGCCCAAATCACACAAATTTGTAGGTGTGACAGAGTATCAAAAAAGCCCCGCAGATATAATCTGCGGGGCTTTTTGTGTCTTTACAGAGATCAACATTATCACAATCAGGATTGTCCGGCCCCCGGATTGCGATATTGCGCGGCGGTGATAAATTCGCCAAACCGCTCGCACCAGACGACGACACTGTTATAAGCCGTGATGTCAGTATTGGGTGGCAAAGTGACAATGAAATTGTCAAAAGTCTTGATATCGCCCACCTGAAGCGCTTGTTCTTTGATTTGGAGAAAACCGTCTTCATCTTCTACAAATTTCGGGGTCAGATATAATTTATAATCCGGCCCGGGAGACACTTCCCCCATCAGACTGATGGCTTGAGATGAGATGGAAAAGTCTCCCTTGCCCCAATGCAAAAAATCGCTGCCTTTCAGCCCATCCTTGATGGTTGCTTTGTAATGAGCTGTCTTTGCAACCGCTTCCACAGCTTCACGGCTGGGGCCTTCCGGCTCTATGAGAATAGGCAAGGCATAGATACCCCCGGCAAAACCAATGGCAAGGGCCAGCCCGTGACTCATGAGAAACAAAAGCGGTTTCTTCATCTTCATCTCCATCCAAATTTGCATTGCTATCTGTTATAAGCGCAATTGAAATTAAATAAAAATACTTATTTTTAAAATTTCTAATTTAGCATTATTTGAATAATTAGAATTTGCATGATTAACATGTACGTATTAATCATTATTTTTGAAAAAATCAAATAAAACTATCCTAAGGGCTATGTTTTTATTTGTAAAATTCCAAGATTAAGGATTTTGTTAAGTATATCTCTACTTTTAACGATTAGTTTTTTTAATGTGGGGGGCGAAATCGGGATTGGTTCCATTCGTGTGAAAAGAGCACAGTGATATGCAAATTACGATCGCCAAGAGGCTGTATTTTCTGGTCGGAATTTTCTTTTTAGGATTGGCCGCAGTTGTTGCTTCGTTGAATATAGAATCGAGCACCTATCTGCGCGCACAAAAAGCCGCAGAACTTGAAAGTCTGATCAATAGCGCTCATGGCATTATCAAAGCCAAGGATGCAGCGCATAAAGCAGGCAAACTTAGTCTTGCTGAGGCCCAAAGTCAGGCCGCAGAAGCCATTCGCGCCATGCGCTATCGCGGCAAGGAATATTTCTGGATCAATGATCTGGATAGCGTGATGATTATGCATGGAGCCAAGCCGTCTTTGGAAGGCAAAAATCTGGCCCATCTGGAAGATGCCAATGGCGTAAAAATCTTTCCAAGCTTCATTAAAACAGCCAGAGCAAATGGCGAAGGCTATGTCGGCTATATGTGGCCAAAGGCTGGCAGTGATGTCCCGGTTGATAAATTGTCTTTCGTGAAAGGCTATGCGCCTTGGGGTTGGATTGTTGGCACCGGCGTTTATATGGATGATCTGGATGCTTTGCTTTGGAACAGCACCCAATTGGCCATTATATATGGATCGCTGGTAATGTTGGTCTGTGCCTGTGTGACCTGGTTTACCCTGCGAAAAATTGTTCCGCCCTTGCATGAATTAAAATCTGTCATGGCCAATCTGGCCGCGGGTCGCAAAGTGGAGACGATCCCCTCTATCGAGCGTACGGACGAATTGGGTGCTATGGCCCGCACGGTCGAGACTTTCCGTCAAATGACACAAGAGCGGCATCGTTTAAGCCAAGAGCAGGAAAAAACCACAGCCCAGCAAGAGATACGACAAAAGGAAATGGAGCAATTGATCCGCCATTTCCGTTCAGAAGCTGAACGGGAGCTGCGCTCCGTCACTCAAAATATGGGCCGGATGCGCGAAACAGCTGGCAATTTGACCAATTTGTCTCAATCAACAGCCAACCGCTCGTCTCAAGCCCATGAAGCGGCAAATCTTGCCTCTTCCAATGTGCAGACGGTTGCCGCAGCCAGTGAAGAATTTTCCGCCTCTATTTCCGAAATTGGCCGTCAGGTTGAACAGGCAACCAGTGCTGTGAATGACGCGATGGTCACCACTGGCAATGCCAATGATCGCGTGGCCAGTCTGGCCCAGTCAGCCCAAGAGATTGGGGATGTGGTCTCACTGATCCGTGATATTGCCGAGCAAACCAATTTGCTGGCGCTTAATGCCACAATAGAAGCGGCGCGCGCCGGGGAAATGGGCAAAGGCTTTGCTGTTGTTGCCTCTGAGGTCAAGGAATTGGCTACCCAGACATCTAAAGCAACCGAGGAAATTTCCCGCCAGATCGGCTCTATTCAGGATTCAACTCAGGAAGCCGTTCAATCAATTGATGAAATCGGCACCACCATTGAACAAGTAAATAGCTTTACGGCCTCCATTTCCAGCGCCATTCAGCAGCAAAATATGGCAACGTCTGAGATTACCGCGTCCATTCAGGAAGCCGCACAAGGCACCCAATCTGTTAGTCAGGATATTGAAGTGGTGTCAAATTCGGTAAGCCAGACCAATCAGGCAGTGGATGAGGTCAATGCCGTATCCTCTGACGTTGACCAATGTGCCAAAGGATTGACGGACACGGTGGACCAATTCCTGAAGAAAGTCGCAACGGCCTAGGATGGTCTCCTCAATCGCTTTGTTAAAGAGAAAAGATCGAGACTTTGATCAAAAAGGGCGGCGAAAGCTGCCCTTTTGCATTTGCACAAACGGAACAATGGGCTATAGAAAACAACTTATATCAATAATTATCTCAATAACGTGGTTTGAGGCGCAAAATGGCGGCAAACAGACGTGGCGGACGCCCTCAAAAGCCGGGTGCAAAGCGCCAGACCAATAAATTTTCGACCCATGCGGGCTCAGGTCAGAGCGCTGGATTTGCGGACCGCAAAACAGAGAAACGCGCGTTCAAACCGGGTCGGATTGTCAAGCAGGGTGGGCGCAAAGCAGATGCCTCCA
>JAOXSG010000646.1 GCA_025800105.1 Cohaesibacter sp.
ACGAGTACGAGGCCAATCATGCGGCGTCTTGACTCCCTTGATGCGAAAATGAACTGCTGCCTTATGCGCAAACAGTTTTTGCTATCATGACGCTTCAGCGCCCGAACGCAAGTCAAAAGTCGTTTAAGAGCCTGATTTAAAATTCCTGAGCCAGCCCTCTCTCCTTCCAGGCCGCCCATGAGGGTGTCATGACGGGTGGTCTGAAAAGGAGAAGAGTGCTGGAGATGTGGCCTAAAAGGCTCAGACAGAGACTTTTAAATCGGGCACTCAGTCGCAAAAGAGCTCAAGAATGCAGTGTGGATAGCGTGGCAAAAATCATATCTGCCGCCCTCACACAATCCTGTCGGGGCACACTTAGTCTTGGCAGGCTGGCAGTGAGCAAAGCGATCTGCTGCTCTTGAGGCTCCGGGTATCTGACAATTTCGCCCGGCTTTTGCAGATCCACCACAAGATGCACACGCACCAGACTTTCGCATGGCTCATTTTTATCGATTTGGCAAATACCCACACCTCGCACCTCTTGCTTGGCAAAGGTGGCCTTGGGGGCTTGCGCCAAAATGAAATCAGGGCTGGCTTTGGGTGCCAAGAGATGCACATAATCATCGCTGACCAAAGCAGAGAATAGGCCTCTTTGCTGACATTGCGCGCTCATATAACGCCGCAAAAAAGACTTGCCACTTCCTGACTGTCCGCGCACCAAGACCCCTTGTCTGCCGATCAACAGGCAAGCAGCATGGTCCAGCTTATGGGCCAAGATGGTGCTGGCACTCACATCAAGAAA
>JAOXSG010000653.1 GCA_025800105.1 Cohaesibacter sp.
CTGGCGGTTAAGGGGCAAACGTTGGCAGTGCTGGGCAGCGGACTCAATGTGCTCTATCCCCGGCGTCACGGCAAACTGGCAGGACACATTCTTGAGCAAGGGGGTTGTTTGGTGTCTGAATTTTGGCCCGATGAACCGCCCTTAGCCCACCACTTTCCCCGTCGCAATCGCCTGATCAGCGGCCTGAGTTTGGGTTGTTTGATCGTTGAGGCCGCAATAAAAAGTGGCTCTTTAATAACGGCAAGCTATGCTTTAGAACAAGGCAGGGAAGTTTTTGCGATACCGGGCAGCATCTTCAATCCCTTGAGTAGAGGGTGTCATTTTTTAATCAGACAAGGCGCAAAGCTGGTTGAAGAGGTGTCGGATATTAACGAGGAATTTCAAAATCTTAATTTTTGGCAACAGGAGGAAGAGAAAAAAAACTCGCAAAAAAGTTCAGGACAGCCCTTGGCAACCGATAAATTGTTAGATAGTGTTGGTTTTGAGGCGACATCTATTGATGTCATTACTCAACGCAGTGGACTATCAGTAACGACGGTCCTGGCAAAATTATTA
>JAOXSG010000698.1 GCA_025800105.1 Cohaesibacter sp.
AAAAACTAAAGGATGCATATGAGTTCAAATAAAGATGAAGCGTCACTAGTTTTGCGGTGTCATGGTGCGTTTCGAGTTCGATTTAAGGTTTAAGCGAGCTGGTCAAAGTGTGAGCGAAACCTATCAGCTTAAAACAAAACACAAGAGGACGACTACACTGGAAAGGAGAGTTCTAACTTTAGAGCTTTTTTCATCTGAAGGTGGTTGTATTGAAACAGAAAAGGAAAGCGAGTAGAAAACCATACACTCGCCTTGCGCGGAGCCTTTGACGGTACAATCGTCAACTCTTTGTCGCTAAAATCCAAGGAATTATCTTTTAGCTTGTGAAACTGAGGTGCTTTGAGCTGGACGAGAAGTGAATCTCTCCCAGAGTTTATTTTTTGTGAGGCTGTCGAAGAAAATTGGCTTCGCAAATGAATTCTTGAGCTGACGCCAAAGCGCTCCCTCTTGTAATTTCAGGTCCTTGGCATTTTTTTCATCCAATGAAAAAAAATTTCATTTCACTTCCTGTTTCGTCAGTCCTTTACAGTTTTTTC
>JAOXSG010000717.1 GCA_025800105.1 Cohaesibacter sp.
AAGTCTCAAAGACAGAGATGGTCTTTTCAAAGCTGCAAAAACATGTTTAAAGGTACATTTCGGCTTTTCTATTCGTTCTTTTCTCACTGAGATGCGGCGTGGTTAGAAAGCTAGAACTTTCCATAATTTAATTAATCGAAAAATTAGTGACGGTCAAGGCCAAAATTGCCTCCACAAAAAAATTTCTCAAAAATACAGCTTTTGCGGGCCACCAACACAAATTTGAGAACACATAGAAAAAGGATAGAGCTTTAACGTGAAGTTGTTTTCAATCTTAAAAATAATAAACCAGACCGCATTTTACTAATTCGAAGTTTGTCAAGATTTTCCATGCTGTTAAAGTGCTGGAGATAGGTGTTTTGTGGAATACCAGACCGTTTTTAAAAAGAAACTTTTCCATCGAAATGTTATGTCAAAAGAAACTTTAAAACCCGCCTAACAAATTCTGTAAAGGGTATTTTAAGAATCCAAATGGTGCGACTACACGAGCATGTTGAAAATGGGCAAAATTTCATTGGTTATGAATGCTCCCGCGAAAGGAAAATGGCAATT
>JAOXSG010000729.1 GCA_025800105.1 Cohaesibacter sp.
AGCTGCTCGGTACACTGAGACAGACAGCTATTATTAAGTGGTTTCAGAATGAACTAATTAAAGTTGTTTGCTGTAAGCCACCACTGTTGTTGAGTGCATGAACGCATTTGTGAACCTAGCAGAAACCAAAGTCTAACATGACTGTCGAGCAATCTGTTGTGACTACGTAGGAGACTGACGAGCCATTTGAAAGTATCTTTGATGCCCCATGGGCTGTCTGTGTTTGTTTCTGCTTGTGGTCCTGTGCTGGCTAGAATGGTGCTTGGTGATGCTGGTGCGGCTTGATTGTCTGGTGCTGCTTTGTCTCTTGCCTGTGATGTGTTGTTCTGTTTTTGTTTGGTGCTTCGAGGTGTTGTCTCTGGTTTCGGCATGAACACTACTACGCCGCGGGTGAAACGGAGAAGCTGGCTGCTACCGCACGTTTGGTTTCTCGTTTTGAACCTAATCTACAGATGGTAACATATAACTATTCAGAGATGCACATCTGACTGACTCTCATGACATCCAAAGAAAACAAGAAGTTAAGTGGTGTTGTTTGCTAAACTTCATCTGCCTAATGAGACTGGACTGTTGCCTGAATCGAACTCTGGTATCGCCGCCTGCCGCCCTATTTTTGTTTCCTCTGTTCATCGAATGGGTTTGTTATTTGCTCATCAGATCAAAAACCATCTGTTTGCATCTGGATCTCGAAAAGCCTTTCTTGACATATTGTTCAATCAGTTTGGCAATC
>JAOXSG010000613.1 GCA_025800105.1 Cohaesibacter sp.
AAGGTCCATGGACATGGTAATGGGACCACACACTGCAGAGGAGGCAGCCAAAATCTGCCAGTGCCAAATTTCTGAACTCTGTCCTGGACCTATGGCAGCCATTGATGAAGGAGACAAGATTCGTACCATCTATGATGGCTCTTGGGGTGGAGCCAATGCACATATCCAAGCCAACTGCTCGGAACGTACCACAGCCCCCACAGTCATGGATTGCCTACACGGTATCCACTGGCTTCAGGCTTCTCAAAAAGAACCCCAAACCAAGAAGCTGCCCTATGCTCACTGGGACTGGCCCAAGAAAGATGACCGATGGATGCTTCTTAAAGCTGACGTCACCAAGGCTCACAGGCGGGTCAAGATCCTGCCAGCAGAGTGGAAATACCAAGTCGCAAGACTAGGGAGTGAATGGTGGATCAATAAGGTGGGCACCTATGGAATGGCAAGCGCACAGTTGTACTGGGGCAGGGCCGCGGCCCTGCTCCTACGTATCCTCTACAAAGTGTTCCCGATGGTGGACTGGGGCTTTGTTTTTGTGGATGACTTCTGTTGGCTCCTTCGTAAGACCACATCCGAGCTGCTCACTACGGCT
>JAOXSG010000783.1 GCA_025800105.1 Cohaesibacter sp.
TAGTCAACTCAATCAGGATGAGTGTACCGTAAAAACACACAATCTTTTGATATCACAAAAACATGTTTGAAAAAAAACATTGCATCTACTCATCCTGATGCACTGGGTGTGGATACTTGCGATCAGAAAAGACACACAAGACATCCAGTGAAACTTAACTACATGCGCGGACGCCGCGAACGTATGCAACGAACGGATGCTTCAGTGGTAGACAATGCCCTGAAGCTTCAGGGCATTGTCCACCACGGAGGGACAAGACATCACTTGCGGTCAGAAAAGACACACAAGAATGTAAGTACTCCGACTTAGACGATGGATGATGAACCTGGACGACGTCACCCTGGAGCAGCACTGCATGGTGACGTCGTCCAGGTCCGTCATCCATCATCCATCGTCCAGTCTTATATGTCAGCCTTGCGCAAAGCTAAAGCCGAGTGGGTGGAAAAATCCACAGGGCCCATCAGAACGGTCAAGGAAAAGGATCCCGAACCGATTGTCCAAGTTCCTGGCACCGTGGGAGCAGATGGCGGATCTCCTGCCAATTTTCGAACTCCATTGGCAGGAGATCCGCCATCTGCTCCCACGGTGCCAG
>JAOXSG010000789.1 GCA_025800105.1 Cohaesibacter sp.
ATCGAACCAATCGCGTCGTCCCGAAAAGCCAATTGGCCGAGGACGATGGTACCAAGTTGTACCCTACCTTTGAGTGGACGACCGAGGGGGATTTGGTGCTGAACTTTGCGAATGTGGATTACACGCATCAAGTGGCCGAAGTGAAGTGGGGAAAAAACTTGGCCCTGAAAATGGGATGGATCGTCGAACCCACCCCGGGCATGTTTCGTCTGGGACCCTACGTGTGTCAAGAATTTCGCACGGATACCATCCCCGAGCCCACTAATGTCGTCGACGCCATGAATCGACCGGCGTTTTGGTCTATGGACGGACAGTATTTCATTTGGAGCATGAGCCGCAACTGGCGATTTATGAATTTGAATTTGAAGCTTCACCCTACCACCGAATTCACCCCCACGCGGTCCTTGTTCGTGCACTGCAATGTGGGAACCAGCAGCAAGGTGGGCAATCAAGTCAACGATCTTTTGCGGGAAATCAAGTATCGAACCCACGAGACGACT
>JAOXSG010000803.1 GCA_025800105.1 Cohaesibacter sp.
CTGGCAATGAGAATAAGAAAAGCAAGAGGCCAAATGCCAATGGTTTCAAGCACTTTTGGCGTCACGCCAGCGCCCATGGAAAGGCCAATACCAATGAAGCAGATATTGCGGATCAGGGCAGGGATATGCAAGCTCAAACCAAGCAGCCCGCCTATGGTGACCGCAATAGAAGAGCCGGTCAGAAAAGGCGCGGGGAACCCGGCCAAATAGGCCAAAAGCCCCCCGATGCTGCCAATAGATAAAGTCAGGCTGACTTGCTTGATCATATGAATCTAGTCCCAGAAAAGGCAAGACAAGCCCGCCTTTAATCTCCTGTTGGTGTTTCGCTTTGTTTTGCTTTACGCATTTTTGCAAAAAGTGGCGACAGCATTGGAACAACCAGACACAAGCCGGCAATGACCAAAATGCTTAATGTTAAAGGGCGCTCCCAAAGGAAAGACCAGCTGTCATTGTTGATCAGCAGGGCGCGACGTAAATTCTCTTCCATCATGCCACCCAGAATGAAGCCCAATATCATTGGGGCCATGGGAAAATCCAGAAACCGCAGCAACAAAGCGACAGCGCCGAACAAGACCATCAGCTGAATGTCAAAGGTGTTGAAGCTGACAAAATACACCCCGATCAGCGAAAAGAACAAGATGAAGGGCAATAAAAAGCGCGATGGAATGGCCAGAACCTTGGCAATATAGGGAATGAGCGGCAAATTCAGCACCAGCAGAATGATATTGCCAATCCACATGGATACAATGACCGACCAGAAGACTTCCGGCTGGTCAATATAAAGCCGTGGTCCGGGCTGAATGCCATAGCCAATCAAGGCACCAAGCATAATGGCGGTGGTGCCAGAGCCGGGAATGCCAAGTGTTAAAAGTGGCACAAAGGAACCGGTCGCTGCGGCATTGTTGGCTGTTTCCGGTGCAGACAGGCCACGCACTGAGCCTTTGCCGAACAATTTGCCTTTCTTTGGTCCGGCCATGCGCTGCTCGGTGCCATAGGCAAGGAAAGAGGCAATGGTCGCACCGGCACCGGGCAACACGCCGATTAAAAAACCAAGGACGGAGGAGCGGCCAATGACCGGCACCATTTCCTTGACCTCTTCCTTGCTGACAGCCATAGAGCCAAGTTGGGAAGAGGCTTCTTTTTCTTGCTGTCTTTTGGCATCGTCATTGGGTTTTAAAATGGCAATCAAGGCTTCCGAGAGCGCAAAAGTCGCCATCACCAGCAACAGGAAGGAAATACCGTCCGTCAAATCCAGAATGCCCAAAGTAAAGCGCGGCACCCCTTGGGTTTGATCGGTGCCAACGGTGGAGAGCATCAGGCCAATCACCGTCATTAGCAAGGCTTTGAGCACATCGCCTTTGCTGGCAAAGGCCGCAACCGCTGTGAGCCCCAAAACCATCAGGGCAAAATAATCGGTTGATTGAAACGCAAGGGATACGCTTGCCAGAAAGGGCGCGGCCACCAGTAAGAAAATGGCGGCAATCACCCCGCCGGAAAAAGAGGAATAGGCCGCAATTGCCAAGGCTTTGCCTGCTTTGCCCTGTTTGGCCATGGGAAAGCCATCAAAGGAGGTGGCAACTGTGGAGGCAACGCCGGGGGCATTGATCAAAATGGAGGAGGTTGATCCCCCAAAAATTGCGCCATAATAAACTGCTGCCATCAAAATGATCCCAGCTGATGGCTCCAGGGTGGCGGCAATGGGAATCATCAAGGCAATGGCCGACATGGGGCCAAGACCGGGCAGCATGCCAATGAAAGTGCCAACAAAGCAGCCAATCATCACAAAGATCAAATTCATCGGGGTGAGGGCGGTGCCAAGCCCGATCAGAATACCATCCAGCATATCATTATCCCCTCATGAATTTTGGTAGTGGCTCAATGAAAACATCAAGGCCATAGGTCATCAAAGCCCAGAAAGCGAACACAGTTGGCACTGCAACCGCCACCAATCGCCATAATTTTCTCTCTCCCAAAAGGGCAAAGCCGACCATCAAAAATAGCGATGTTGCCAGCAAAAAACCCATGGGACGCACCAAAAAGCCATAAGTGGACATCAGCACAAGAAAAGCAGCCCCAAGCCCCCAGTTGAGACCAGCAAAGCGCGGGCGCTCGTCAGAGCCGGGAAAGAGGATGACCAGCACCGATAAACCAATGGCCAGAACCGACAGCACTTCTGGCATGGTGCGGGCATGAAAGGCTGAATTGGCCTGAAAGGGCAGAAGGTGAATTTTTTGACTGAGCAGGCCATAGGTGATGCTGAAAATCAGCAACAAAAGGCCGCCTATGCGGTCTTTACACAAAAGCATGAGACTGGTCCGGGACGATGAATGAGAGATCTTCTGATAGGCAAAGCCGAAGGCTCGGCTTTGCCATAGAAGAGAATTTTAAAGGAAGCCAAGCTCTTTCATCAAAGCAGCGACTTCTTTTTCCTGATTTTCAAGGAAGCTCATAAATTTGTCATCCGGGTTGAAAATCTCCACCCAGCCATTGCGATCGCGCACAGTGGACCAAGCAGACGTCTCATACATTTCTTTCAAAGCCTCAACAAATTTGGCTTTTTTGTCGTCTGGCAAACCGGGAGCGGCAAAGAAGCCACGCCAATTCACAAAATATGTCCCGTTAGAGCCAGCTTCAGCACAAGTGGGCGTGTCTTTGGATGCCGCCACGCGCTCATTGGATGTGACGCACAGGATTTTCACTTCACCCTGACGGGACAGCTCAAGCGCTTCGCCAAAGCCGGTTGTTAGCGCCTTGATTTCGCCTGACAGCAAGCCAGCCATCGCCTTGCCGCCTGCATCATAAGGGATATATTTGACAGAGGTTGGATTGGCCCCTGCATTTTTCATCACCATGGATGCAATCAAATGGTCCATGCCACCGGCAACTGAGCCGCCGCCAATGGCAACATTTTTCGGATCAGCCTTATAGGCCGCCAGCAAATCGCCAAATGTTGCATGCGGTGAATTTTTACCGACCACAATGGCACCAAAATCACCAATCGTTCCGGCAATCGGGGTCAAATCACGGAAAGATTGCGGAAAGACCTTCTGCAAAGAGCGAATGACGATTGGTGTGGAATTGACCATCAAGGTGTCCTGATCCTTGGTTTCGATCAAATGGGCAATGGCCTTGCCGCCGCCGCCGCCGGACATATTCTCATAAGAGGCTGCGCTTACCAGACCGGATTTGGTCAGAGCTTCGCCTGTGCCACGGGCTGTGCCATCCCAGCCGCCGCCAGCGCCACCGGGAATCAGGAACTTGACTTGATCCAATACCTTGTGACCATCAGCCTGTGCAGGCACATCAAGGCTTGCAGCAGATACAGAAAAGACGGCAGCGCACAGGGCTGCTTTCAAAAATTTCATCAGATTTTCCTCCCAAATCAAAGGCAATCAGACCCCAATTTCTATGGGCGTGCAAAATTGCTCTGATCCCAGTCAAACAGATGAAGCTGACGCCAAGCTGTCATTGCATTGCACAAAGCGACAGGATGCTGAAAAGGCTAGAGAAGAATCTTCAAAGAGAAACCCAAAAAAGCTTATTGATCCCGCAGGGCTTCGTTCCATTTTTTCACAATGCGCGCCCGTTTGACCTGATCAAGATAGACCATCAGGCTGGGACGGACTGAAATGGGGCGCAACTGACTGCCATGATGGCTGGCCATATGGTGGGCGGTGCTTTCGCCGCGTATCTCTGGATGCAAAACCGGAATACGGACCTTGTCCGCAAGAATGGATTGACCGTCCTTGCTCATCAAAAAGGCCAGAAAGCGACTGCCAAGATCGGGGTTGCGGGCATCGCGCGGGACAAGCGCAATGCGCGACATGACCACGGTATAATCGGATGGCAGAATGATGCCAAGGTCGGGATGGTTTTCAGTCCAGCTGGCCGCATAAGAGCCTAAAATATTATAGCCAAGCGCAAATTGCCCGTCGGCCACGCGCTGCAAAATAGCGGACGAGTTGGAATAAAGCTTCACCCCGGCACTGCCAAGGGCATTGACCAGATCCCAGATATTGCGGTGGTTTTTCTCATCCATTGCCAAAAACAGATAGCCAACGCCCGCTCGCTCAATGTCATACGTTGCCACGCGGCCAAAATAGTCATCCCCATGGTCGCGCAGCAATTTTGTAAGCTCCGAGCGCGAGCGGGGCGGGGCTTGATTGGTAAAGCTGGGCTTGTGATAGACAAAAACCGATGGCTCAAATGTCAGGGCAAAGGCGGTGTTGCGCCAGCGCGCCCAACTGGGCCATTGTGAAGCATTGGGCAAGCTGACAGAGCGGGCATAGCCATCATTGGCCAGTTTCATTTGCAAATCCATGGCTGAGGACAGGGTTAAATCAGCCGTTGCCCCGGTTTTGTCGCTTTCATGAACGATGCGCTCATAGACATCTTGTGTTTGCAAATCTTCATAGACGATGGCAATGCGCGGATTATTCTTTTGAAAAGCCTCAATCAAGGGCTTTGACAAATGCGTATCGAGAGAGGAATAAATCGTCAGGGTCTGGCTATTATCACCCGGCTCGCGGGCTTCAAACAGCGTTTTTGCCTGCGCTTTTTCATGGCTGACGATAAAAAGACAGGTGATGAGCAACAGCAAGCTAGGGGCAGAAAGCAAAGAGGGAAAGCGCTTGAAAGGCTTTAAGTTGGCCATGAATTATCCTCCTGCCTTGGAAAGTGGGTTTTAAGAGCCTGATTTAAAATTCCTGAGCCAGCCCTCTCCCCCTCCCAAACCGCCCACGAGGGTACCATGACGGGTGGTTTGGGAGGGGGAGAGGGCTGGATATGCGGCCTTAAAAGTCTCATGCCGAGACTTTTAAATCGCGAACTAAGTCAGCCATAGATTTTTGCTAGGCACAAGAGCAATCTTGCCATTAGACTGGTCGAACAGATCTGGGGTCTTTGGGGCAGAGGTTTGGGGGGTAGGGGTCTGGGGAGGACCGGATGCGTATTTTGATTGTCGAGGATAACGAGGCCTTGTCGCAAGGGTTGAGCAAGATTTTGCTCACCAACGGCTATGCGGTGGATTGTGTGAAAAGTGGAGACGAAGCCGATGCTGTTCTTGCCGCGCAAAGCTATGATCTTGCCTTGCTGGATTTGAATTTACCCAATATGGACGGGTTTGAGATTTTGCAAAATATGCGCTCAAGGCGCAATGATACGCCGGTTCTGGTGCTGACCGCGCGCGATGGTTTGGATGATCGCATCAGGGGCTTGGATCTGGGCGCAGATGATTATTTGACCAAGCCGTTTGAAATTCCCGAACTGGAAGCGCGTATTCGTGCGCTGTTGCGCCGTCGCTCTTCTGCCATGTCTTCCAAGTTGGAAATGGGGCGAATTTGTCTGGATATGAGCGCCCAGACCCTGCATTTGGATGACCAATTGGAAGAAATGCCAGCGCGGGAATTTCACGTTTTGCAAGCCTTGATGCTGGCCAATGGCCGGGTTTTATCCAAGGTGCAAATTTTGGATTCTCTATCCAGCTTTGATGATGAATTGAGCGAAAATGCTGTCGAACAATATATTTCTCGTTTGCGCAAGCGCCTAACGCCTTTCGGCATCACAATCAAAACGGCACGCGGGCTTGGCTATTTTTTAAAATCAGACATTGAACAGGCATGAAGACACATCCATCCCCTTATTCCCTGCGTCGCCGCCTGTTGCTCTGGCTACTCATCCCTTTGGGGTTGATCGCGCTTTTGGCATTGGGGGATAGTTATTTCACGGCGCGCCAAACCGCCAATGAAGCGGCAGATCGGGTTCTGGCGGGATCTGTGCAGGCTATTTCTGAGCGTGTTTTTGTCAATGATACTGGTCAGCTAGAGGTGGATATCCCCTATGTTGCCTTGGATATGCTCACCTCTGCCGCGCAAGATCGTGTCTTTTATCGAATTGATGGCCCGGATCATGAATTTGTCACTGGCTATCATCAATTGCCCGTAACCGTCACAAAGCCACAAAGTCTGGCGGCGCGGGATACAATCCAGTTTGATGATGCTGTTTATAAGAAAGACAAAATCCGCCTTGCTGTGATGTATACGGCGGCTTCTTCTGGCCTGCGCTCCATGCCATTTCGTGTGACCGTTGCCGAAACCACGATTGCCCGCCAGCGCCTGACCCGCGAAATTCTGATCCGCTCTGCCTTACGTCAGCTTTTGCTTGTCTTGTCGGCTGCGGTTATCGTCTGGTTTGCTGTGACGCGGGGCTTGCGGCCCTTGCTCAAGCTTGAGGCGGCGATTGGCAGGCGCAATCCCGATGACTTGCGCCCTATTTTGCATCATGTTCCCCAGGAAGTGGGAGGGTTGGTTGCGCGGATTAATGATTTTATGGCGCGTTTGTCCTCTGCCATTGATGCTTTGAAAAATTTTACCGGCAATGCAAGCCATCAAATCCGCACCCCTTTGGCAATCATTCGCACCCAAATCACGCTTGCTCAACGGGCGGATAGTCTGGATGATGCAAGACAGGCTTTGGTTGACTGCAATCGCGCTATTGGCGATGCCGAACGCACTTTATCGCAATTGATGATGCTGGCCCGGCTTGATCATAGCACCAGCGATCATATCCCAAAAACACAGATCAATCTGACGGATATTGCAAAAGAGATCACCACATCTTTTGTGCCCATCGCCCATGAATCGGGCTTTGATCTTGGCTTTGAATCCCAAGCTCAGGCGCTTTGCAAAGGCGATGGAATTCTGATGGGTGAGTTGCTGAAAAATCTGATTGATAATGCCATCAAACATGCAAAGGGCGGCACAGAAATCACGGTGCGGGTGTCTTCTGTTAGACGGGATGATCAAACATTTGCACGGCTGGAAGTGCAAGATAATGGCGCAGGCATTGCCGATGAAATTGCAACGCAATTTGAGCGGTTCAACCCTTACACAAAGCTGGGCGATGGCGCCGGGCTGGGGCTTGCCATCGCCAACGAAATTGCAGCGCTCTTTGAAGCCGATCTGAAAATCACGTCTGAAAAAGAGGGCAGAGGCGGTCTGATCAGTCTCGATATGGTGATGGAGCGCTGATTTTTGATGATAGTGATTTGCCAATTCAGAGTTTCACCATCTTTAGGATTGTATCTATATTGAATTGCAGGCGTTCAGCCAGATTGTCTTTGTTCATGAAATCTCGTTCGAACAGGATAGAACCGGTGAAGCGGTTGGTTAGATAATAATAGCTGACGGCTGCGATTGTGATATTGAGCTGAACCGGGTCTATTCCGTCTCTAAAGACGCCTTTTTCAACGCCTCTTTCCAGAATATTTTGAACCATTTGAACAAACTGGCGCGATACATCAAGCAATGTGTCTGATTGTTTTAGATGCTTTGCCTTGTGCAGATTTTCGCTATTGACCAAGGTGAGAAATTCAGGGTTTTTGAGATAATATTTCCATGTGAAGACCACCAGAGCTTTCAGGGCTTCTTCCGGGTCCAGATGATCGAGCTTTAGTTTTTGTTCTGCATGGCGAATGTCGAGATAGGCTTCCTCCAATACCTTGCTGAACAGATTCTCCTTGCTTCCAAAATAGTGATAAATCATGCGTTTGTTGGCATTGGCTCTTTCTGCAATGACATCAACACGGGTGCCCCCAAAGCCTTTCTTGGCAAATTCTGTTTTGGCTGCTTGCAGAATGCGTTTTTGTGTCGCTTCGGCATCTCGAACACGTTTTTGTTTTTGTGGTTCAGCCATTGTGTTTCATTCCGGTTTTATATTGGAAACCGCATGGCGTGTATCGTCCATATAAGCGGTCCCTTATGTTGGTCGGTAAATAACTTGTTAGTTTTATAATTGCTGAACTCACGACTTTTCGCAAGTCTGTTTGCGATGCGCGGTGGAGAGATTTTCCGTCTTTAGCGAGTTGACAACTTCTAAATAACGAAGTAACTAGTTAGTGCATAAAGATGTCGGTATCAAGCTTTATTGCTGGTCAATCTTGATGTCAGGGATGGAATGCATATGGGAGGAAACTATGTCATTCATTAAGGATTTTATTGAGAAGGAAACGATCAATCGCAGGAATTTCTTGCTGGCGACTGCGGCTGGGCTTGGCGGAGTTGCTGCGATGTCTGCCATGGGTGGCCGGGCAATGGCTGCCAGCAAAGAGCCGACAATTGCATGGAGCTATCGCAATCGCTCTAATCCATATTGGAATGAGATTGTCTCTGGCGGGGAAGCCTTCATCCAAAGCATTGGCAAATCGAAAGATGATCTGGTTCATTTGATCAATGAAGGGTCAAGCGAAAAATCTCTGGCTGATGTCAAGGCTATTCTGGCAAAGACCAAAGGCAATCTTGCGCTTGCGATTGATACCAATGATGCGCCCAATGCGCGCCCGGTTGTTGAGGCGGTTAAAGATTCTGGTGCTTATGTCTCCACCATCTGGAACAAGACTGACGATTTGCATCCTTGGGATTTTGGTGACAATTATGTGTCGCATATGTCTTGGTCTGATGTGGGGCCAGCTGAGCAGACGGCGCGGATATTGTTCGAGAAAATGGGTGGCAAAGGAGCCATTGTTGGCCTTGGTGGCATTGCTTCCAATGTTCCCGCTATTGAGCGTAAGCAAGGCTTGCTCAATGCCATGAAGGATTATCCAGATATCAAGCTTCTTGATTATCAGGCCGCTGACTGGGATACCCAGAAAGCCAACCAGATCATGTCGTCCTTCCTGACGCGTTTTGGTGATGAGATTAAAGGTGTGCATTGCGCCAATGACACCATTGGTTATGGTGTGCTGGAAGCCTTGCGCGCTGAAGGTCTGGCCGGTGAAATTCCGATTGTGACGTATGATGGTAACCCGCAGGCCGTTGAATTGGTCATGAAGGGCGATATTGAAGCCACGGTCTTTACCAACCCGCATTGGGGTGGCGGTATTTCCGCAGCGCTTGCCTATTATGCTGCAATTGGTGCTTTCAAACCGTCTGAAGAGCCGCATGAGCATCGGGAATTTTATGGGCCAACCATCCTGATTACCCGCAAGGATGCTGAAGAATTTAAGGCGAAATATCTCGACAATGTTCCGAAATATGACTGGAAGGACTTCTGGGGTCCAACCAATGGCCAGATTCAATATGGCTGATCATTTGTGAGCAACGGCCAGCCTATGGGCTGGCCGATTAAGCCGATCAATAAGACTAATGTCCCCCAGACCCCAAACTGAGGCGATCCGGCGCTGTTCCCCTGTGGTGCAGATCGTCTCTCTTTTTGGTGTTTCGCTATGACGGAGAGATGTGTGTCCGACTTCGTTTCCAAAGAAAAACTGCAAAAATGGGCGCCGCTTCTGGTGTTGATCGCCCTGATTTGTGTGTTTACTTTCGCAAATTCAAACTTTTTTTCGGTGCGTAATTTTGCCCGAATTGGAATTGCGTCCGCACCGGCCTTAATGATCGCGGTTGGGGTTACCTATATCATCATCATGGGATCAATTGATTTGTCCATGGAAGGGGCCGTTGCCGTCAGTGCGGTTCTTTTTGCCACGTTGTTTATAGCGATGGGTGGGTCTTTGGCCTCTTGGGCCTGGTTGGCTTTGCCTTTGACCTTGATGATTGGCGGCCTGTTCGGCCTTCTTAATGGTCTGGTGCATGTGAAATTGAAGATACCATCTTTCATGGCCAGCCTGTCTATGGGCTTTGTTGGAATTGGTTTGTCGCTACTGATTACGGGCGGCGACCGGATCCGGGTTGAAGATCCTTTGTTTCGCTCGCTTTTGACCGAGCGTTATCTGGGCTTTCCTTTGATGGTGCATTGTGCCCTTGTTGCGCTTCTGGTTGGTTGGTTCATTCAAAGTTACACCAAAATTGGCCGCAATTTCTATGCGGTTGGGGGTGGGGAAGATCTGGCCCATGCTTCTGGTTTGAATGTCAAAAAAGTGCGGGTTCTTGGTTTCATGATTGCGGGGGCGTTTTATGCTCTTGGCTCATTGTTTGCTGTGGCCCAGATCGGCATTGCAGAGACGGCCACCGGCTATAATTTGATGTTTGTTTCCATCACCTCGGTGGTTGTTGGTGGCACGGCCCTTTGGGGCGGCAATGGCGGTGTGTGGAACTCCCTGATAGGTGTCTTGATTGTCAATGTCATCAATAACGGCATGATTGTCATCGGTTTGCCGCGTTATTTGCAAGATGGTGTGCTGGGCGTTCTGGTGATTGTTGCTGTGGTTCTGTCCACTGATCGTAAATCCCTTGCTTTTGTGAAGTGATCCCGATGTTTGAGCTTAAAAAAGTTGAAAAGACATTTCCCGGTGTTCGCGCGCTCAAGAGCGTGGATTTCGAGATCAAGCGTGGCGAGATTGTTGGTCTTGTGGGTGAGAATGGGGCTGGCAAATCCACCTTGATGAAGGTCATCTATGGTGCTTATCAGCATGATGGGGGCGAGGTGCTTGTCGATGGCACGCCAGTGCGTTTTGAAAATCCGCGACAGGCTATGGAAATGGGCGTCGGTATGGTGTTTCAGGAGCAATCCCTGATCAGCAATCTGACCGTGATGGAAAATATTTTTCTGGGATTTGAGCAGCAATTTGTCAAATTCGGCTTGATGGACTGGAAACATATGGCCGAGGCGGCGCGCTTTCAGTTGGCCAAAGTCAAGCTTGATATCGATCCTGCCATGACCACGTCCGAGCTTTCTTTTGCCCAGCGTCAGCTGGTGGAATTGGCCAAGGTGCTGACGCTGGAAGAGCGGGTGGATGGCGATCTGGTTATTTTGCTGGATGAGCCGACCTCGGTTTTGGCAAAAGAAGAGGTGGAGCTGCTGTTCAAGCTTGTGCGTGAATTGACGGAGCGGGCTTCTTTTATCTTTGTTTCGCACCGTATGGACGAAGTGCTGGAGCTGTCTGATCGCATTTATGTGATGAAGGATGGCGAAGTGGTGGATGTTCTGGCTTCAGAGGGAGCTGATGTTGATGATATCCAGCACAAGATGGTTGGCCGCAATGTCGACAAGGAATATTACCGCGAGGAAAAGCAAAAGCCGTTTAACAAGGATCAGGTTCTTGTTGAGCTTGACGCAATTTCTCGTGCTTCTGCCTATAAGGATATTTCGCTCAAACTCCATGCCGGAGAGGTTTTGTGTCTTGTTGGCACAGAAGGCTCCGGGCGAGAGGCTATCATTCGCACTATTTTCGGCCTCAACCGTCCTCATCTGGGCGCAGTGAGCATTAAGGGCGATACTATTCATTCCTTCAAAGCCAATGAAATGGTTGATCGCGGTGTTGGATATATCCCACGCGAGCGCAAAATTGAGGGCATCGTCTCGGGCATGAATCTGTTTGAGAATATGACCTTGTCCCAGATGGGCAAGCATTCGAAATTTGGTGTTTTGAATATTGCGCAAGAGCGGGCCTTGGCACGAGACTGGATTGATCATCTCTCTATCAAAGCCTCTTCTGAGGATGCCGATTGCGGCAATCTTTCGGGTGGGAACCAGCAAAAAGTGGTGTTGGCGAAATGGCGGAGCGGCGGTTCTGACATCATTTTGCTGGACCACCCAACCCGCGGCCTCGATATCGGTGCCAAAGAAGATGTTTATGAGATGATCCGCGAAATGAGTGCGGAAGGGGTCGGCGTTATTCTCATTGCCGATACACTGGAAGAGGCCATTGGGCTTGGCCATTCGATCATTGTTTTGAAAGACGGCGAAATCACAAAGCGGTTTGATTGCCAGCCCGGCAACAAGCCAACGCTTTATGATCTCGTGCATTACATGGTTTAGGGGATCGTTATGACTTTGGAAAAACTGAAAAAACACTTCCCCTGGATCACCTTGGTCATCCTTGTTGTTTTGGTTGGGATTATGGATCCAAGCTTTCTGAGCCCTACCAATCTGATCCGACTGGCGGCGGATATCTCCACGCTGTTCATTATGGCGTTGGGTATGACCTTTGTCATTTATATTGGCGGCATTGATCTCTCGGCACAATCGGTTGCCAATATGACCACGGTGATTGCGACCCTGATGTTGCCCATTCTCGGTGTTGGGGCGGCGCTCTTTTGCATTGTTGTTGGGTTCGGTTTTGGCTTTGTTTCGGGTTTTGTGTCTACAAAACTGAAAGTGCCTTCCTTCATCTCAACCTTGGCGGTTGGTGGTATTGCTTTGTCTGTGGGGCAATATGCTTCTGGGCAGCGGGCTCTTTATATGGATGCGGAGATGCGTGATCAGGCTTTTGGCTGGTTGGTTGGCAGCACGGCTGGCATTCCCCATGAATTGATCATCGCGCTTGTTTTGTTGGCGCTTGCCTATTTTGTTGAGCGTCGCATGACAATTGGTAGAGCTTTGAAGGCCATTGGAGCGGGCGAATTGGCTGCGGTGGCCTCTGGCTTGCAAGTGGATCGCTTCAAGATGTTTGCCTTTGCCCTGTCTGGTGCTTTTGCTGCCATTGCAGGCCTGATGTTTGCGGTTAAACTTTCCGGTGGTTCTCCTGTCATTGCCAATGGATTTTTGTTGCCTGCTATCGTTGCCGTTCTGGTTGGCGGTACGCCGTTGACGGGTGGTGTTGGTGGTGTGCTGAACACCTTTATCGGGGCGATGATTGTTGCCGTGATCCGCACGTCCATGCTCTATCTAGAGATTAAGGCAACAGATCAGCAGATCTTCTTCGGCATTGTTCTGATTGCAGCGATTGCCTTGACGATTGATCGCAGCAAAATGAAAACCGTTAAATGAGCGAGGATCGCATGTCTCAGTCATCAACCATGAAGGCGGCTATCTTGATGGAGCCTGGCCATTTTGAGGTTCGTGAGGTTCCCAAACCGCATTGTGGGCCTGATGAGGTCTTGATCAAGGTGGAACGGGTTGGCATTTGCGGCACTGATGTTCATATTTTTCATGGCAATTATGCTGCTGACAAGCTTCCCCTTATTCCCGGTCATGAGCTTGTTGGCACAATTGAGCAGCTTGGCGAGACTGTGCAGCATCTTGACGTTGGTTCTCGCGTGGTCGTTGATATCAATGTGGGATGCGGACAATGCTATTATTGCCGTCGCAATGAGATCCTGAATTGCGCTGAAGTCAATCAATTGGGTATTTCTTGCGATGGGGCTTTTGCGGAATATCTTGCCGTTCCCGCTCGTCTGGTGATACCGGTGTCCGAGCATGTGCCTGTTGAGGTTGCTGCTTTGTGCGAGCCTGTGGCTTGTGTGGTGCGTGCCACGCGCAAGGCCAATATCGGCTTTGGTCAGTCGGTTGTTGTGTTGGGGGGCGGACCCATTGGCAATTTGCATGTGCAAATGCTGCGTTTGGTTGGAGCGGCCCCGATTGTTGTTGCTGAGCCGAACGAGATGCGCGCCCAGCTTGCTTTGGACGCTGGTGCTGATGTGGTGGTCAGCGATAGTGATCAATTGAAAGAGACGGTGCTTTCCATGACCGATGGGCGCGGCGCTGATGTGGTGATCGAAAGTGTTGGTCTGCCGGCCTTATATGAAAAGGCTCTGGATTTGATCCGCCCCGGCGGTCATATCTCGGCTTTCGGGATCACCGGGCCCGATGATGCCTTGTCCATGTCGATTTTGGATATGATCCTGAAGGAAAATTCCATAAAGGGATCCGTTGCCGGAATGGGTGAGGACATGCATGATGCTTTGACCCTGCTTTCCCATAATCGTTTCAAGACAGATGCCTTTGCCTCCAAGGCTTACAAATTGGAGGATATTCAGGCAGCCTTTGAAGGGTTGGCCGATCACATAGATGTCTTGAAGACTTCTATCACCGTCTCTTAAGCCGATAATGTAGCGGCTCGCGCGAGCCCGCCTCGTATATTTCAGGAGTTCGTCATGTCCAAGACATTAGGTCTTTTGCCTCTTCCCGACCAAGCCCGCGACTTTGGCTTTTTTGTAGATGGTGCCTTTGTGCCTGCGGGTGAGCGCCAAATATTTGAGCGCCATAGTCCGGCTCATGATGTGCCTGTGTCCAGGATTGTCAAATGCACATCTGAGGATCTGGACAAAGCGGTTTCTGCTGCGCGGCGGGCCTTTGATGATCGTCGTTGGTCGGGTTTATCGGGGGCTGAGCGTGCGTCTGTGCTGCTCAAAGCTGCTGCGGGCATTCGGGAGCGGGCAGAAGAGCTGGCCTATTTCGAAACATTGGAAAATGGCAAGCCAATTTCGCAATCGCGTGGTGAAGTGGAAGCGGCGGCTGGCATTTATGAATATGCAGCCGGTGCTGCGCGTGCCCTTCATGGTGACAGTTTCAACAATTTGGGCGACAAGTTATTTGGATTGGTTACCCGCGAGCCGGTGGGTGTTGTCGGCTTGATCACGCCATGGAATTTTCCTTTCTTTATTCTTTCAGAGCGTGTGCCTTTCATTTTGGCCTCAGGATGCACCATTGTTGCAAAACCAAGCGAGGTTACATCGGCAACAACCTTGATCATGGCAGAAATTCTTAAAGAGGCGGGTTTGCCTGATGGGGTTTATAATGTCGTCACCGGGTCGGGCAGCAGTGTTGGCCAAGCCCTTATTGAGCATAATGATGTTGATATGGTCTCCTTTACCGGGTCCACGGCTGTTGGACGCAAGGTTCTGGCGGCGGCGCAAGGCAATTTCAAAAAGCTGGGTCTTGAGCTTGGGGGCAAGAATCCGCAAGTTGTGTTTGCGGACGCCAATCTGGAAGATGCGGCAGATGGTGTGACTTTCGGTATTTGCTTCAATACCGGGCAATGCTGCGTATCAGGCAGCCGCCTTATTGTCGAAAAAAGCGTTGCAGCCAAATTTGAGGCTTTGCTCAAAGAGCGCTTTGCCAAAGTGCGTGTGGGGGATCCTCTGGATCCGAACACGCAGGTTGGCGCCATTACCACCAATGCGCAGAATGACACCATCACCCATTATCTGGAAAGCGGCAAAAAATCCGGTGCCCGTTTGGTCTGTGGTGGCCATGTGATGCAAAGCGAGCAGGGGCAGTATATTGAGCCGACCCTGTTTGCAGATGTTACCAATGATATGGATATTGCCAGAGACGAGATTTTTGGCCCTGTTCTGACCATGCATGTCTTTGAGAGTGTTGAGGAAGCCATCGAACTTGCCAATGATACGATATATGGCTTGGCCGCCAGTGTCTGGTCTAAAAATATTGATAAGGCTTTGCAGGCATCACGGCGCATTCAGGCGGGCCGCATGTGGATCAATTGCACGCTTGCCGGTGGCCCGGAATTGCCCATTGGTGGTTTCAAACAGTCTGGCTGGGGACGAGAAACCGGCATTTATGGTGTCGAGGAATATACCCAGATCAAATCCACCCATATTGAGCTGGGTGATCGGGATCACTGGCTAGTATAAGGGGCGATTATGGCTGACGCAGGATATGATTATGTGATTGTTGGTGGTGGCTCGTCAGGCTGTGTTTTGGCAAACCGGCTGTCAGAAAACCCCGATATTTCGGTGCTTTTGCTCGAAGCGGGCGGCAAGGATAGCCATCCCTATATCCATATGCCCGTTGGATTTGCCAAATTGACTGCCGGTCCCATGACATGGGGCTTTAACACCGTACCACAACGACATGCCAATAATCGCGAGATTCCTTACGCGCAGGGCCGTGTTCTTGGGGGTGGCAGCTCGATCAATGCTGAGGTCTTTACCCGTGGGGTTCCTGCCGATTATGACCGTTGGGCTTTTGAGGAAGGGTGTGAAGGTTGGTCTTTTGCTGACATTCAGAAATATTTCATTCGGTCTGAAGGCAATAGCCTGTTTGCTGGTGACTGGCATGGAACGGATGGGCCGCTTGGTGTCTCCAATCTTCAAAAACCGCAAGCAATGACCCGTGCCTTTGTGCGCTCTTGTCAGGAATTGGGCATTCCATATAATCCTGATTTCAATGGTGAGAGGCAGGAAGGGTCGGGCATTTATCAGGTGACGGTGAAGAATGCGCGCCGCAGTTCGGCCGCTGTTGCTTATTTGCATCCTGTTATGGCACGTAAAAATCTGACCGTTCAGACCGGCGCACAGGTGTTGCGTCTTGTCTTTGAGGGCAAGCGTGCCGTTGGAGTGGACTATCTGGTTGGCTCAGAGCGAAAAATGGTCCGCTCGGAGCAGGAAATTCTGGTTACGTCTGGTGCGATTGGCACGCCCAAATTGCTGATGTTGTCGGGGATTGGTCCCGCAGGGCATCTCAAAGAGCATGGCATTGAGGTGGTGCAGGATCTGCCTGGAGTAGGGGAAAATCTGAATGATCATTTTGGCATTGATATTGTTGCCGAGCTGAATGGCCATTATAGCCTTGATAAATACAACAAGCTACACTGGATGATGTGGGCAGGGATGGAATATGTCTTGTTCAAATCTGGCCCTGTTGCGTCCAATGTTGTTGAGGGCGGAGCATTTTGGTATGCGGATAAATCCAATCCGGTGCCTGATTTGCAATTCCATTTTCTGGCCGGAGCAGGGGCGGAAGAGGGGGTGCCGAGTGTTCCCAAAGGTTCTTCAGGTATCACGCTCAACTCCTATACATTGCGCCCCAAGGCGCGTGGCACAGTCAAACTTCGCTCGTCCAATCCTTCTGATATGCCGCTTGTGGATCCAAACTTTCTTGGTCACCCGGATGATCTCAAGACATCCGTTGAAGGGGTCAAGATCAGCCGCGATATTTTCAGCCAATCAAGTTTGTCGAAATATGTCAGGAAAATTCGTTTCCCTGATGACAATGTGAAAACGCAAGAAGATTTTGAAGCTTATGCGCGTCAATATGGCCGCACCTCTTATCATCCGACCTGCACCTGCAAAATGGGTGTTGATGATATGGCTGTTGTTGACCCGGAGCTAAAGGTACATGGCATTGATGGTTTGCGCTTGTGTGACAGCTCTATCATGCCCAGTTTGATTGGTTCCAACACCAATGCTCCTACGATTATGATTGGTGAAAAAGCCAGCGATCTTATTTTGGGCAATCGATGATTTGATATGCATAACACTGACTATGTTTACGGATAGATTAGAATGAATGATGTCTCTTTATTCCAGTGAAGCAGCCCGGCTTGAAGATCTTTCCGGCACAACAAGCCTTTATCTTGTTGTTGGTGACCCTGTTTATCAGGTCAAATCAGTGGCGTTGTATAATCGCGTCTTTTCTGATTTGGGTCTGGATGCTGTTTGCGTTCCTATGCAATTTTCTGCGGCTCAAGCTGCTGACATGTTTAAGATGCTGCGTCATGTTGCCAATTTAAAAGGCATTGTGGCGACGATCCCGCACAAAGGATTGTTATTGCAGGCCAGTGACCATGTATCCATCCGTGCCTCTCAGATCGGTGTTGCCAATATTGCGCGACTTGAGAATGGGGTTATGTCTTGCGATGCGGTTGACGGTCTGGGCTATCTCAATGGATTGACGTCTGTTGGATTTGATGTTCGTGGCAAGCGCGCCCAACTTGTGGGGGCAGGTGGTGCCGGGCAATCGATCGGTTTTGCTTTGGCTGAGGCTGGCATTGGCCATTTGAGCATTTATGATTGCGATGATGCGCGCATGAAGGAGCTGGTGACCCGTTTGCAAGCCGACTATCCTGAAAAGGTCTTCCTGCCGGGCTGGGCTGATCCCAAGGCGCTTGATTTGATTACCAATGCGTCTCCGGTGGGGATGAGCAAAATTGGTGGTCAAAGCGCTCAAATGCCATTGGATCAGGCCTATCTGACAGGTGACAATAAACCCTTTGTGACTGATATGGTGATGCAGCCTGCCATGACGCATCTTTTATCAGAAGCGCTTACGTCTGGGTGTCAGATTCAAACAGGTCTTGAAGCTTTGAGAGGGCAGGCGCGTGCTACATTGGAGCTGTTTGGTATTGATCTTCCAAGGGATTATCAGATTGAACTGTGACAGCTCACAAATATAAAAAGCGCCTGATCATGACAGGCGCTTTTTTATGTTGTGGTGTGTTTGGGCAAGGGTGCCTGATCAAGGTAGTAGGGTTCAGTCCCAATTGGGTGCCCAAGGAACCAGATCTTTCCCGACAATGCGAAAATCAGTTTTTGTCAGGCCTTCGATTTTTGCCATGTCGATATTGGACAAGGTGAAATCCATCACCTCAAAATTGGCTTTGATATTGGCCGGTTTTGTCGACATTGTGTTGATGCTGACGCCTTTTTGCAGGATCCAGCGTAAAACAATCTGTGCTGCGCTTTTGCCATAGCGTGCGCCAATTTCGGTGAAGAGTGGATAGTTGAAGACTTCGCCACGGGCAACAGAGCAATAGGATGAGAGCGGTATGCCGGTCTCGATTGCGGCTTCCAGCAAAATGTCCTGATTGAGCAAAGGGTGAAATTCGACCTGATTGGTTATAAGTGGTGTGTCAATGATGCTGGTCGCGTCATGCATCATTTGAGCGGTATAATTTGAGACACCGATATTTTTGGTCAGCCCCATTTCGTGAGCTTTTTCCAGCAAGGTCAGTGACAGGCCAATTTCTCCGCCAATGGGAGGCCAGTGTAGCAGCAATATATCCACATGGTCGATTTGCAGCTTTTTCAGGCTTTCTTTTACGGAGGGAATGAAAGCGTCTTGGGAGAAATTATCTGGATGCACTTTTGTGGTGATGCATAATTCCTCGCGATCAATGGGCAGGGATGCCAGAGTCTGACCAACCTCTGCCTCATTTTCATACATTTGTGCTGTATCGATTGACCGATAGCCAATCTCGATGGCTGATGTCAAAGCTTGCGAAAGCTCTTCTCCTTTAAGGGGATAGGTGCCGAATGACCGTTGAAATGTTTTTTCGAAATAAATGCTCACATAGACCTCCCAGCATATATGGATTGAATTTATAACTCACTATTTAGTTACTTAATAAATCAATATTTATTTTATATCAAGTTGTTATAATTTATTTATTCAGCCGTATTTTGTGATTTTAATAAGTTTATGTCTCTTGATTTTGCCTGTTTCACAGGTTATTAAATAACGAACTGGTTACTTAATAAGTGGAGGCGGATTCAAGATGACCAAAGTAAAAACTGCTGCTGAAGCCGTCAGTCATATTCGCGATGATGCTGTTGTTGCGGTTAATTCCTCGTCTGGTTTGTGCTGTCCTGATGCTGTGCTTAAGGCGATGGGGGAGCGGTTTGATGCTTATGGGTCTCCCAAAAATCTGACAATGATCCATCCCATTGCGGCAGGGGATATGTTTGGCACCAAGGGCATTGATCATATTGCCAAGCCCGGTATGCTTTCAAAGGTGTTGGGAGGCTCTTATCCCTCTGGGCCATCCTCGGCTGAAGCGCCTTTGGTCTGGGGCTTGATTTCTGCCAATGAGATTGCCGCCTATAATGTGCCCAGCGGCATCATTTTTGACATGCTTCGCGAAGCCGCCAGCAAACGTCCCGGTGTGTTGACCAAAGTGGGTATGGATACCTTTGCGGACCCGGCTCTGGATGGGTGTGCAATGAATGATGCTGCCCGTCAGCAGGCAATCGTCAAGCATATTGATTTTGAAGGTGAGGATTGGCTGTTTTTCCCCACTGTGGTGCCTGATGTTGCCATCATTCGCGGCAGCACCGCAGATGAGCGCGGCAATCTGACTTTTGAAAATGAGGGGGCTTATCTGGGGGCTATGGAAATGGCGCTGGCTGCCCACAATAATGGTGGACTTGTTATTGCACAGGCAAAGCGCATTGCCCAATCGGGCAGTTTGAAACCCCATGATGTGCGTGTGCCCGGTATTTTGGTGGATTTTGTCGTGGAAGAACCTGAGCAACTTCAGACCACGGCGACAGTGTATGATCCTGCTATTTCTGGTGAATTGTTCCGACCATTGGATAGTTTCCGCACAACTGGTTTTGATGTTGGCAAGGTCATTGCGCGCCGTGTTGCGCAAGAGCTGAAAAAAGGGTGGGCGGTGAATATCGGCTTTGGTATTTCTGCAAATGTGCCGCGTATTTTCATTGAGGAAGGATGCCATGGAGATGTGACATGGGTGATTGAGCAAGGGGCGGTTGGCGGCGTGCCCTTGCTTGATTTCAAATTTGGCTGTTCGGCAAATGCAGAGGCTTTTGTCGCCTCACCACACCAGTTTAGCTATTTTCAGGCCGGTGGCTTTGATGCCTCTCTCTTGTCTTTCTTGCAGATTGATCGCAATGGCTCTGTCAATGTCTCAAAATTGTCAGTTTGCCCTCATGTTACCGCAGGGTCTGGCGGATTTGTCGATATTACCACACGGGCAAAGCGGATTGTCTTTTCGGGATATTTCAGCGCCGGGGCCAAATTTGAACTGCTCGATGGCAAGTTGAAAATCATCAAACAAGGCAAGGTGGCCAAGCTTGTTGATGAGGTTGAGCAGGTTTCCTTTTCTGGCAAACGCGCCGTGGCGCAGGGTCAGCAGGTTCGCTATGTGACAGAGCGATGCGTGATGGACTTGACCAAAGATGGATTGCTGGTGAGCGAGATTGCGCCGGGGCTGGATTTGCAACGTGATATTCTTGATCAGGCCGATATTGATTTAAAGGTTGCAGATGATTTGAAAGTCATGGATGGGGCGCTGTTCCAACCGGATCTGATTGGTTTAGAGCTTTAGATCGGATCTGTTATGCAAGAGTGTGACTCCCATATTCATTTGAGCATTGATGCGGGCATTGCGCGTCTGACGCTGAACCGTCCTGACAAGATGAATGCCTTATCTTTTGACATGATCTGTGATTTGTCCGCGGCCTGTCAGCAGATCGAGCGAGATCCTTCCATCGGTGTTGTGCTTCTGTCCGGGGCAGGAGAGCATTTTTGTGCGGGTGGTGATATCAAGGATTGGGGGCAATATCAGGCGCGGGATTTTGCCATGAGCTGGTTGAGAGCCGGGCATGAGGCGTTTGATGCGCTGGCGCGTCTGCGCCAGCCAGTGATTGCCCTGCTGCATGGCTCCGTTTTCGGCGGGGGATTGGAATTGGCGGCTTGTGCTGATTTGCGTGTTGCCCGACAAGATACGCGCCTTGCTTTGCCCGAAACTGGTATTGGCGTGATTCCCGGCTGGTCAGGGACACAGCGGCTAACACGCCGTTTTAGTCCATCTTCGGTGCGACGCATGGCCCTGTTTGGCGAGACATTTGAAGCGGAGCAGGCGCATAAGCTTGGGTTTGTTGATCATGTTGCCAGTGTGGGGGAGGTTGCTAAACTTGCAGATAAATGGGCCGAGCGCTGTTTGCGGCGTGGTCCTACCGCGCTTGAGCTGTGCAAAATGCTGATCAATGCCGCAGAACATGAAGAGCGTGATCGCCCGGTTGAGGCTATGGCCGGTATGGCAATTGCTGCCACGCAAGAATATTCGGAAGGCGTTGCCGCTTTCAAAGACAAAAGACGACCGGTTTTTCGGCGCTCTGATTCAGCTTCATATTCTGACCCAGGCACACATTCTGATAGCGCATAATGCCCTTATATATCCAAAGCACCCAGTTTTCCCTCTCATGCAGCAAGGATGAAAATCATGATCAGACATTTCGTTTTGCTGAAATTTCAGCCAGAGACCAGCCTTGAGACCAAGCAAAGTCTCTTTGCCGATTTGGCTGGGTTGCAAAAGCATTTGCCGGGAATAATCGGCTTTAAGGCGGCTGAGAATATAGCCGTTGAAACCGATTTGATCCGTGGCAATCACGATGTTTTCTGGTTTGACTTCGAAGATGAAAAAGCGCGCGATATCTATCTTGAAGATCCTGCACATCAAGCCGTCGGCGCGCGGATTGTTGCTGAATTGGATGGTGGCATCGAAGGCGTCACCGTCATTGATATGGCGCTTTGATTTTTAGGGACAGAGATATGACGAATCCACGCGTGTTCCTCAAGGATATGTTTGATGTGGCAGTCAGGGCGGCTGATCCCTCTCGCAGCCTTGCTGCTTTTCTGCCTTCCCGTCCAAAGGGGCGTGTGATCGTTGTGGGTGCGGGCAAGGGGGCTGCGCAATTGGCGCGGGCTTTTGAAACTCTCTGGGAAGCTCCGGTGGAAGGAGCGGTTGTTACCCGCTATGGCTATGCAATGGATTGTGAGCATATTGAGGTGATTGAGGCTGCTCATCCTGTGCCTGATGACAAGGGTCTGGCCGCGTCGCGTCACTTGCTGGGTTTGGTGAGTGATCTGAGGGAAGAGGATCTGGTTGTTGCTTTGATTTGCGGTGGTGCTTCTGCTTTGTTGCCATGTCCACCAGATGGGGTCAGTCTTGCCGATGAGCAGGCGATGAATGAGGCGCTTCTGGCCTCTGGTGCTCCCATTTCTGCTATGAATGTGGTGCGCAAACATGTCTCGATGATCAAGGGAGGGCGGCTGGCCAAAGCTGCGGCACCGGCGCGTGTTGTCAGTCTTGTTGTTTCTGATATTCCGGGTGATGAACCGGCCTTTGTTGGCTCTGGCCCGACTGTGCCCGATGACAGTGATCGCCAGCAGGCGCTTGATGTTATAAGGCAATATGAGTTGGAATTGCCCGCGTCAATTATGGCGCATTTGTCCAGCAATGCTGCGGATGCTCCCAAGCCTGAGGATAGTAGTTTTTCGAACAATGAGACCTATGTGATTGCATCGGCTGGCCAGTCTCTTGAGGCAGCGGCCCAGTGGGCGCGTGCGCGAGGCTATCATGCGCATATCCTTTCCGATTCCGTTGAAGGAGAGGCGCGGCATATTGGTTTTATGCATGGGGCATTGGCGCGGGAGGTCTCGCTGAAAAATCAACCCTTTGAAAAGCCTGCCATTTTGTTGTCAGGGGGAGAGACCACGGTGCGTTTGCGCAATCCGGCTATCGGCTTTGGGAAAGGCGGGCGCAACAGCGAGGCAGCCTTGGCTATGGCCCTTGATATTGCTGGACAAAAAGGGGTTCATGTGCTGATGGCTGATACGGATGGTATTGATGGGTCCGAGGATAATGCCGGTGCTTATAGTGATGGCTCAACAGTGGCACGATTGCGTCTCAAAGGGGCAGATGCGCGTGATTATCTGGACCGGAATGATGCATGGTCGGCGTTTGATCTGATCGATGATTTGTTTGTCACTGGCCCGACCGGCACCAATATCAATGATTTCAGAGCCATTCTGATTGAGGATTGATGGGCGCTTGTTGCGCCTTCATCTGGAGACCATCAATGTGTTGGTGCCGGACTGGACGCAGATTTCATGTTGGTTCCAGACCAGCCCTTCAAATGTTATGATGCCTTTGTTGTCCTGTTTGGTTTCGCGTTTTTCAGCAACGCGCAGAACGCCCTGAATGATATCTCCGGCAAAAACGGGTTTGCTGAATTGCCAGTTCCATCCAAGCGAGGCGATTGCATCCAATTTGGCCTCGGCCTGATTTTTTAGCCCGTCTATGAGGGATAGAATGAGAAGGCCATGGGCCACACGGTCGGGAAAGCCTTTGGCGCGTGCGGCTTCCCGGTCCATATGAATGGCGAAATAGTCGCCGGTCAGGGCTGCAAAATCATCAATGTCGCGGGTGGTGATGGTTCGAGGGGCTGTAGAGATCATGTCATCGATTTGAAGATCATCATAGCGATAAAGGGCCGGGCCGAGTGTTTTGTTCTGCGTTAACATATCAATTCCTGTCGGTCCTTCATCAGTCTTATTTGGTTGGATTGCAGTGTTTTTAAGCCTCTGGCGTGGGGGCTGATTCTTGAAGCAGGCCTTTGGTCTTTAATTCTGCCCAGAATTCCAGTGGGATGGGGTGGGTGAACCAGTCCAGATTTCGATCAAGCTGTTCGACTGTACGCACCCCTGCGGCAAAGGACGGAATGGCTGGATGGGCGACAACAAACTGCATGGCAGCAGCGGGGAGGGGAACCTCATATTTCCTGCAAACCTCTTCAATGCCTGCAACTTTCTTCATGATATGATCAGGAGCGGGCGCATAATTATATTTGGCCCCGTCTTTAGCCCCGGTTGCCAGAATGCCGGAATTGAAAGCGCCCCCAACAACAACAGCCACATTGCGCTCTTCACATAAGGGCAGAAATTCTTTCAGAGAGTCCTGTTCCAGCAAGGTATAGCGCCCAGCAAGCAGGAAACAGTCAAAATCGCGTTGTTTTAAGGCTTCGTGGCAGACTTCCCATTCATTCACCCCAACGCCGATGGCTTTCACAACGCCTTGGTTGCGTAATGTCTCAAGGGCCTTCCACGCGCCGTCCATGGCTTGTTTGAAAACTTCGGGCTGGTCCTTGCCGCGTGTGAAGACATCAATGTCATGAATGAAGCAGATATCCATGCGTTCCAGTCCCATGCGTTGCAGGGAATCTTCAAAAGCGCGCATGGTACCATCATAGGAATAATCAAATTCCATCAGGTTTGGAGCGCCGTCGACCCATGGCGTGAAGTCAATTTCAGAGCGCTTTGCCGGTTTTAAAACGCGGCCAACTTTTGACGCCAGAATATAGTCGTCTCGCTCTTTCCAGCGCAAGGAATGGCCCAGCCGCATTTCTGACAGGCCATGGCCATACATGGGGGCGGTGTCATAAAAGCGCACGCCTGCATCCCATGCTCGCTGGACCATGGCATCTGAGGTTGCTTCATCTATGGGGCGAAAGATATTTCCGATTGGCGCAGCGCCGAATGCAAAGGGGGTGACTTTTAGATCAACCCGGCCAAATTTTCTTTTTTTGGTTACTTCCATATCACTCCTCCACAAGTAACTGTTTGGTTATATAACTAGCGTTCCCTTGTCTTTTTGGCAAGTTGTTTCCTTCTCTTTGCCCTTCAGGGATCATCTGGGGCATGTGCTATTGACGGAAAAATAAAGACCTGTTAATAAGTAACTAGATAGTTACAAATGGATGCGAAAAAATGTTCCTGACAGAGACCCACGAAGCCGTGCGCGATATGACGCGCCAGTTTGCCGAGGATGTGATTCGCCCTGTTGCAGAAGAGTTGGATCGTGACGAGCGTTTCCCGGATGAAATCTATAGCCAAATGGGCGAATTGGGTTTGTTTGGCATTGGGGTGCCAGAAGAGCTGGGCGGTCCGGGTTTTGATACGATTAGCTATGCGATTGTTATGGAAGAATTGTCTCGTGGCTATGCCTCTGTGGCCGATCAATGCGGGCTTGTTGAGTTGATTTCGACATTGCTGGTTCGTCATGGCACGAAGGAGCAGCAAGACAAATGGCTGCTGCCCGCGATGAAATCTGACATAAAAGTAGCCTACTGCATTACCGAGCCAGAAGCTGGCACTGATGTCTCTGGCCTGCGGACCTGCGCAGACAAGACCGAGGATGGCTGGCTTCTTAATGGCGGCAAAATCTGGATTCACAATGCGCCTGTTGCTGATGTCGGTTTTGTTTTGGCACGGACAGACAAGGACGCGGGTCGGCGGGGAATGAGCATTTTCATTGTTGATCTCAATGCCCAAGGCGTGGAACGCGGCCCCAAAGAGCATAAAATGGGGCAGCGGGCCAGTCAGGTTGGGGCTTTGAGCTTTGACAATGTGAAACTGCCTTCAGATGCCTTATTGGGCATTGAGGGGCGCGGTTTTCATATGATGATGAGTGTTTTGGACAAGGGCCGCGTCGGGATTGCGTCTCTTGCGGTGGGGATTGGTCAGGCTGGTCTGGAAGCGGCTTTGGACTATTCCCAACAACGCAAGCAATTTGGCTCGCAGATTGCCGATTTTCAAGGTGTGCAATGGATGCTTGCCGATATGGCCAAAGATGTAGAGGCCGCGCGCCTGTTGGTTCAGAAAGCCGCCTATGCAATTGATCATGGTCTGGATGCGACCAAAGCCTGCTCCATGGCCAAATGCTTTGCAGGCGATATGGCGGTTCGTCGCAGTGCAGATGCGGTGCAGATTTTTGGTGGATCTGGCTATATTCGCGGGTTTGAGGTGGAGCGCCTCTATCGAGATGCCAAAATTACCCAGATTTATGAAGGCACCAACCAAATTCAGCGTATGATCATTGCTCGCGAATTGATCAAAAATGGAGCGCGTTGATGGCTAGTGAGCGAGAGAGCGGCGAGCAAGAGGCAGGTCGGCAGGTTGCTTTGGTCAGTGGTGCAGGGCGTGGCATTGGTCTTGGGATCGCGTTGAAATTGGCGGATGCCGGATTTTCCATCGCTGTGAATGATTGCAATGACAGTGCGGATCTTGATGATGCTGTGAAGCAGATAGAGGCCAAGGGCGTCAAAGCCATCAAGCTGGTTGCGGATATCTCCGATCTTTCTACGCATGGGGCATTGTTTGATCGGGCTGAAGCCTCATTAGGGGCTGTGACGACATTGGTGAATAATGCCGGTGTTTCGGTTTTTGAGCGCGGGGATCTGTTGGAGGTTTGTGAAGCCAGCTATGATCGCTGTATGGGTGTGAATGCCAAAGCGCTTTTCTTTCTCAGTCAGGAATATGCCAGACGGGCATTGAAGGCAAAAAGATCCAGCGATCTTTTCTATTCCCTGATCAATATCACCTCGTCTAACGCGGTTGCTGCCAGTGTTTTGCGATCCGAATATTGCGCCTCAAAAGCTGCGGCGGCGATGATTTCTAAATGTTTTGCTGTTCGTTTGGCACAAGAGGCGATCGCTGTTTATGACGTTCAGCCCGGCCTAATCGAGACGCCTATGACCCAGAGCGTTCGCGATGTCTATCAAAATCGCATTGAGCAAGAGGGACTGGTGCCTTTGGCCCGATTGGGGCAGCCTGATGACATGGGGGGGATTGTTGCCAGTCTGGCCTCTGGTTCTCTGCCCTATACGACTGGCCAGACCATTTCCGCCGATGGTGGTATGTTGATTTCAAGATTCTAAAGGTTTTTTTGCATGATCATTCAACTCCCCAATGTTGACGGCAAGTTCGATGCCTATGAAATGTCCGGCTCTCCCATTGCGGCGGCCACCATGTCTCCTGATGCCTGCCGTGTTGTTTATTCTGCGGCCCATGTGGTGGCGGATCCGTTTCGCGATGTTGATCCATCCGGCCCGGCGGCGATTGATTGGGAGGCTACCATGGCTTTCCGTCGTCATTTGGCTGATCTGGGGCTGGGTATTGCCGAGGCTATGGATACGGCTCAACGGGGAATGGGGCTGGATTGGGCCGGGGCGCTGGAGCTGATCCGGCGGACCAAGCAGGAAGTGCCCCATGCCCGTGTGGCCTCTGGCGTTGGGACGGATCATCTTGATCTTGCTGATGTTTCCTCTCTTGATCAGGTCAAACGGGCCTATCTTGAACAAATGGATGCAGTTCAGAAGCTGGATAGCCAACTGATTGTGATGGCAAGCCGGGCTTTGGCAAAAGTGGCGCAAACGTCCGATGATTATCTGAGCGTTTATCGTGATGTTCTCTCTCATGCTGATCAACCGGTTGTGCTCCATTGGCTTGGAGAGATGTTTGATCCGGCGCTTGCGGGCTATTGGGGCGGGCATTCATTTGAGGACGCATTGGCAACGGCTCTTGAGGTGATTGAGCAGAATAAGGACAAAGTGGACGGCATTAAAATTTCGCTTCTCGATAAGGATAAGGAAATTCGTATGCGCCGCATGTTGCCCGCCGGGGTCAAGATGTATACCGGTGACGATTTTAACTATCCTGATTTGATTGCCGGGGACGAAAAGGGCTATTCCCACGCGCTTTTGGGCATTTTTGATCCTTTGGCACCTGCCGCTGCCCATGCCATTACTTGTCTGGATAAAGGCGATGTCAGCGGTTTTCACGCAACTCTTGATCCCACCGTGCCGATGGCCCGGCATATTTTCCGTAGCCCAACGCAATATTACAAAACCGGCGTTGTTTTTCTGGCATGGCTTAATGGGTTTCAGGATCATTTCATTATGCTCAATGGGCATCATGCCATGCGTTCGCTGCCCTATTTTGTTGATCTGTTCAAAATGGCCGATGGCTGTGGTCTGCTCGCCAAGCCGGAGCTTGCTATGGAGCGTATGAAAAAATTGCTTTCTGTCTATGGGTGCTGACAATGACAGATGACTTTGTCTTGCGTGACTTTTCTCGCGATCATCATGCTTTGGCTCTGAATACTGCAACCCTTGGCCATAATGTTGAGGGGCAGGGGGCGGGTTGGTCTTCTGAGCAAGTCATTGATGCCTGTGCCGAACGTGGCTTTGGAGCCATTGCCTGGTGGCGTCGGGAAATTGGTGATCGGGCGTTTGAGATTGGTGAGCGTGTGCGGGCCGCCGGGCTTGAGGTGTGCGGACTGTGCCGCTCTCCCTTTCTGGTTGGCCCGTTGGCCCCGCCCAGTCGTCAAAAGATCCTTGATGATTTTAAGGCTTCTATTGATATGGCCGAGGCGCTGGGTGCGTCCTGTTTGACAATTGTGGTCGGTGGGGTGATCGAGAATAGTCATTCCCAACGAGACAGTCTCAGTCATGTTGCCCAACTGGTTGCTGATATGGCCCCTTATGCCCAAAAAGCCGGGGTCAAGCTGGCACTGGAGCCGTTGAACCCTGTTTATGGGGGCAATCGCTCTTGTCTGGTGACGGTCAGAGATGCGGTGGATTTGTGCAACAGGATTGACCATCCTATCGTTGCCATTGCGGTCGATGTTTATCATGTCTGGTGGGATTTGCAATTGGGTGCAAGTTTGCTGGATGCAGGGGCAGAGCGTATTGCCGGATATCATTTGTGTGATTGGTTGGCTGATACAACGGATGTTTTGCTTGATCGCGGCATGATGGGAGACGGGGTTGCTGATCTGAAACATTTGCGCTCGCAAGTGGAGGCAACAGGCTATGACGGTTATTGCGAAGTCGAGATTTTCTCTGCAAACAATTGGTGGAAGCGCGATCCTGCCGAGATATTGGATGTTTGTGTCGAGCGCTTTCGGACTGTTTGCTAAGGGGCGTTTCTTTGGTTGATTGCTGGGTTTCCTCACACCCGCTTTTGGCGCATTGTTTGCATTGTGACGTTATAATGCTTTGAAAAGGCGCGGGACAAAGTGGCGGTGGAGGCAAATCCTGTGCGTGTTGCGATTTCTGAGGCTGGCAAATCCGTCTCTTCAACCAAGGAGCGGGCATGACTGAGGCGGATCATTTGGAAATAGCGTCCCGGAGATATGCCCAATTCGCGCTGAAAGAGCCGTTCCAGTGTTTTGGGTGAGACTGCGGCCAATTCTGCCAGTTCATTGAGAGATTTGGGATGCTCCAGATTGGCACGCATCTCTTCAATGGCTTTTTCCAATTGTGGGGCTTTGGTGGCAATGGCTTGGGTTCTGGCGCCTCTGCCGCCGCGTGAGCTGCGCTCTGAATCATAGACAAACAGATTGGAGACATCAAAAGCAACCGCGTCGCCCATTTCCTGCCGGATTAAGCCCAGCATCAAATCCATCACCGTTGTTGCACCACCGGATGTGGCGCGATCCTGCTCCAAAATATAGCGATGGTTACAGACATCGACTTTTAGAAATTTTTCTTCGAAGCTTTTGACCTCTTGCCAATGGATGGTTGCCTTGCGCTGGTTCAAAAGCCCAAGACTGGCCATCAACCATGATCCTGTATCCATGCCGCCCACCAATTTTGCCGATCGCGACAGCATCGATAATTTGCTGATATTGAGGCTTTCGGCATGTTTTCGAAAGCCATAACCGCTGACAAAAAACAGAGCGTCATAAGGTTCTGCCTCATCCAGTGCGCAATCAGGTTGGAGCATGATGCCGCTTGAGCTTCGCACCGGATTGCCATCCAGACTGACCAATTGCCAGTTGAGCCTGTCATCAAAGGTTAGATTCTTGGCGGCCCGTAAGGGCTCCATGGCCGATGCAAGCACCATATTTGAAAAGCCATCAAACAGGATGAAGCAGAAACGAAAAAGAGATTGCATGCGAGGACATCCGGTTGATTTGATGACAGGCTGTTATTGATTTTTTTGTTGCGAAAAGGCGAAATTATTGGTTTCCCATTTGGGGTTGGAGTTTCTAATCATACCAATATTGGCTTTAATTGCAAAAAATATGACTGTTTAAGCAAAATATATTTCCTTTTCTTCTCGCATCATATCTGCATAAAAAATGTGAGGAGGAATGCGTGAACTGGGATGTTTTTATTACATGTGCAGTGACCGGGTCGGGCCAAAGTCACAAAAAAAGCGACAAGGTGCCTGTCACGCCAAAGGAAATCGCTGCGGCTTGCGTGGAAGCGGCCAAGGCCGGTGCTGCCATTGCCCATTGTCATGTTCGAGATCCGGAAACGGGAACGCCATCGCGCGATCCTGCGCTTTATCGTGAGGTTGTGGCACGGGTGCGTGACAGTGGTACGGACATAATCCTCAATCTTACCGCAGGGATGGGCGGTGATATTGTTCTTGGCTCTCCGGAAGCGCCTTTTCCGGTGAATGCAGAAGGCACCGATATGATCGGTGCGACAGAGCGCTTGGTGCATGTGGAAGAGTTGTTGCCAGAGATTTGCACGCTTGATTGCGGCACCATGAATTTTGCCGAAGCTGATTATATCATGACCAACACGCCCGGCATTTTGCGGGCCATGGCCAAGCGCATTCAGGCTGCCGGGGTCAAGCCAGAGATTGAGGTATTTGACACCGGTCATTTGTGGATGGCCAAGACATTGGTGGAGGAGGGGTTGATTGATGATCCGGTGATGATCCAGCTTTGCATGGGCATTCCCTATGGGGCCCCCAATGATCCCAACAGTTTGATGGCAATGATCAATAATATTCCGCCAAACTGGACATATTCGATGTTCAGCATCGGGCGAATGCAACTGCCTTATGTTGCTATGGCGGCCTTGACCGGAGGCCATGTGCGGGTTGGGCTGGAAGATAATATCTGGCTGGAGAAAGGCAAATTTGCCTCAAATGGTGATCTGGTCGAACGGGCGGCCACCATTCTTTCTGCCATGAATGTCAATATTCTTGGGCCGCAGGATGTGCGCGCAAAGCTCAATCTCACCAGACGTTGGTAGAGTTTGTCATTTTGGGCATCGGGTTCTGGGAGGAACAAAGGGTCCGGTGTTTTGAAGAGCAAAGAGTGAAGACCAAACAGGAAAGGTCACGTTTGAATAAGCACCCATGGTGTTGGTTTTTGGCGCAGTGACTATCGGAATAAAAAAGCACGCGCTGGCAGTTATTTGCGGAGGAAATAATGATAGATTTGAAAATGAACCGAAGACGATTTCTTGCAGCCACAGCGGCGACTGCTTTGGTTGCGGGTATGCCGAGCCTTGGTTATGCCGCTGAACCCAAAAAGGGGGGCATTTTGCGGGCCGGATTGTCCGGTGGCTCCACATCCGACAGTTTGGACCCGGCAACCTATGCCGCCGGTCCCGTCGTTTATGCCATGATGGGGGCGGTCTGCAACAATCTCACTGAGATTGATGCCGAGGGCAATGCCAAACCAGAATTGGCTGAGAGCATTGAGCCAAGTGCGGATGCCAAGACATGGACCTTCACATTGCATAAGGGCGTGACCTTTTCCAATGGCAAGGCCATGACCTCGGCGGATGTGATTGCCTCTTACAATCATCATCGGGGCAAGGATACCAAATCCGGGGCCAAGTCATTGCTGGAACAGGTCGCGGATATTCGGGCGGATGGTGATCATAGTGTTATTTTTGAGCTGAAAAGCGGCAATGCCGACTTCCCCTTTGTGGCGGCGGATTATCATCTTGTGATCATGCCTGCCAAGGAAGATGGCTCGATGGATTGGCAATCGGGTCTTGGCACCGGCGGTTATGTGCTGGCTGCTCATGATCCGGGTGTGCGGATCAAATTGACACGGCGCGAGGATTATTGGAAATCAGACCGGGCCTGGTTTGATGAAGTGGAATTGTTGCATATCAATGATTCGACCGCCCGCCAGAATGCGCTGGCAACCGGTGAGGTTGATGTGATTGACCGGGTTGATACCAAGACAGTGCATTTGCTCAAACGCTTCCCCAATGTCGAGATTTTGGAAGTGACCGGCACAGCCCATTATACGATGCCGATGTTTACCGATATGGCACCCTTTGATGACGTCAATGTGAGACTTGCGTTAAAACATGGCATTGATCGCGAAGATATGGTGCGCAAGGTGTTGCGCGGTCATGGCCGTGTTGGCAATGATCATCCGATTGCGCCTGCTAATCGTTTCTTTGCCAAAGATCTGGAACAGCGTGTCTTTGATCCTGACAAGGCAAAGTTCCATCTCAAGAAGGCCGGTTTGACATCGCTGGATGTGGATTTGTCTACCTCTAATGCCGCTTTCAATGGCGCTGTGGATTCGGCTGTCTTGTTCAAGGAAACCGCCTCTAAGGCGGGCATCAATGTTAATGTCATTCGCGAGCCGGATGACGGCTACTGGTCAAATGTCTGGCTCAAAAAGCCTTTCTGCTTCTCCTATTGGAATGGACGCCCGACCGAGGATTGGATGTTCTCTCTTGTCTATGCCAAGGGAGCGGACTGGAATGATGCTCATTGGGACAATATGCGCTTTAATGAATTGCTTCTGGCGGCCCGTTCTGAGCTGGATGATGACAAGCGCCGTGTGATGTATGAGGAAATGCAGATGCTTTGCCGTGATGATGGCGGCACCATCATTCCAATGTTTGCCAATTATATTGATGCGCGCACCAATAAGGTGGGCCATGACAAGCTGGCTTCCAATCGCTTCCTTGATGGGTGGAAATTTATCGAGCGCTGGTGGTCAATGGCTTAACCTCTCTCTTGTGTGACTGGCTGGGGCATCTGCAAGGTGCCTCGGCCTTGCTAACCCTTTCACTGGAGCGTGCTATGAGCGAGACCCGTCCTCTTTCCGGGATCCGTGTGATCGATTTTGGGCAATATGTTGCCGGTCCTGCCGCGGCCATGATGTTGGCGGATCTGGGTGCTGAGGTTGTTCATATCGATCCGCCAACTGGCAAACGCTGGGATATTCCAGCGGCTGATATGCTCAATCGTGGCAAGATTTGTGTTCGGCTGGATTTGAAGATCGAGGCGGGATGTCAGGAGGCGAAACGGCTGATTGCATCGGCAGATGTGTTGATCGAGAATTTTAGACCCGGCGTTATGGAGCGTTTGGGGCTTGGTTCCGAGGCGATGACTGCGCTCAATCCCGCACTTGTCTATCTTTCTATGCCCGGATTTGCCTCTTCTGACCCGGCTTATAGCGCCAAACCAGCATGGGAAGCGGTGATCGCCGCTGCATGTGGCCAATATTCCGATATGGGCCTTAATCGGGTTTTGATGGGCATCGAGCCGAGCTTTTCCCCCCTGACCCTTGCCTCTGGATATGGGGCTGTATTGGGGGCAAGCGCGGTGACCCTTGCCCTTGCCAAGCGGGCCGAGCATGGCTATGGGGATGTGATTGAAGTGCCTTTGGCTGCTGCCTTGATGGAAGGCTTGGCTTATAATTCCCAACAGGTTGAGAATTATCCCGAACGCTATAAATCCAATCGGGAGAAAGAAATAGATCGCCGCCGGGCCAGTGGCCAGACCATGGATGCGCGTTACAGCGATTTGCAGGAATTGCTTGATCCCTTTTATCGCAATTATGTTTGCAAGGATGGTCGCCAAATTTATGTGGTGAGCGCTTCGCATAAATATCATCCAGAACGGGTCCTGAAAATTTTGGGACTTTGGGAGCAATTGGTGGCTGAGGGCTTGCCCAATCATGATCCCTATCTGGATGTTGCCGATTGGCCGGATGATTGCACATTGGCCTCTTATCCTTTGTCGCAAGTTTGGGCGGATCGTGTGTCCGGGCTGATGAAAGAGGCCTTCCTTGAGAAAACGGCCTATGAGTGGGAACAGATTTTTGGGCAAGCGGCCGCTCCCGCCGCCGCACAGCGCCAAACCGCAGAATGGCTGCGCTCTGATCATGCCAATCAATCCGGGCTTATCTTGAAAGTCTCTGATCCAGAGCATGGCATGATGCGCCAGTTGGGGGCATTGGCGTGGTTGCACAGTGATGCTGATGCGGTTCTTACCCCTTTAGAACGCTCTGATGCCAAGAGCACAGATATTTCAGATCGTGTTCTTTCGAAATGTCAGGGCCAGCGCCCAGAAGGCGGATGGCTGGATGGTTTGAAAATTCTGGATCTCACCAATGTGATTGCCGGTCCAACAATTGCTTCAACCCTGTCGCGCTTTGGTGCAGACGTTCTATCTATCGATCCGGTGGAGCCGACCATGGATCCATGGAACAGCATTATCTTTGGTATGCATGCTGGGCGGGGCAAGCGCTCCATGCTGATGGATCTGAAATCAAGCGAGGGGCAAGATCTGTTGGCGGATTTGATTGACTGGGCCGATGTCATCACAGCCAATGCAACGGACAAGCAATTGGAGAGCCTTGGTCTTTCGCCTGATCGGCTGGCTTCCTTAAAGCCGGAGCTTATTCTGTGCCAGCTGGATTGCTATGGCGGGCCAGCGCGTGGGCCACGCTCCGATTATCTTGGCTATGACGATCTGGCTCAGGCCTCGACCGGTATCATGGCCCGTTTTGGTGGATCACTTGATACACCAGAGGAACATGCGCATTTTGGAACCATCGATGTTCTGGGTGGATTTTGTGGGGCTTTGGCTGTTGGGGCAGCTCTGGTGCAGCGTGCCAGAACCGGCAAAGGTGATATTGCGCGTGCGTCCCTTTGTGCTGCGGGACAGCTCATTCAGGCGCCTTTTATGTATGATTGTGCCAATCGGGCGCCATTTGATGAGCCAAAGGGGCGTCAGGCCGTTGGCTATGGGCCGCTTTACCGTACCTATTTGGCATCTGATGGCTATTTCTTTCTTGCTGTTCCTGCTGGGCGGTTGGATGATTTGGGGCGGGCATTGAAACTGGATCACCTGTCAGATTTGACGCAAACAGATCTGTCAATGGAGCTGGAAAGTCTCTTTGCCAGTGGGACGATTGCGCATTGGTGCTCTCTGCTTGAGCCAGCGGATCTTGCCATTCAAGCCCTGAACAAAATGCATCAGGTTCGTGATGATCATCTGAAAGCTGAGAGTGAAGGGGATATTGATCTGGATAGAGCGACTTTCTCTTTCATTCGTCATGATGATCATCCAAGTGGCCGTCTGGTCGATTTGGTGGCCCCAAATGCCATTCGCCCCCGTTTTGCCTCTGTTACCATTCCCGGTCCCATGCCGCCGCCCGGTGCCCATAGCCGCGAATTGTTGAAAGAGTTTGGACGTGATGATGAGACGATCCAGACCATGATGACAAAGACCATACTGGCCGAACGCTGGTGTGAGAAATATCTGCCAGAATGAGGATGACATGACCCATCAAATCAGAAAAGTTGCAGCCATTGGTGGTGGTGTGATTGGTGGCGGCTGGATTGCCCGCTTTATCCTGAACGGATATGACGTTGCGATTTATGATCCGCATCCAGAGGCAGAGCGCATTGTTGGCGAGGTTCTGGCCAATGCCGAGCGGGCCTATGGCAAGCTTTTTCAGGCCCCCCCTGTTGCAAAAGGACAGATGATCTTTGCGTCTAGTCTGCAAGAGGCGGTCTGTGATGCGGATTATATTCAGGAAAGCGTGCCGGAGCGGCTGGATTTGAAGCAAAAAATCTATAGCGATATTGAAGCCCATGCGCGCCCGGATGCGCTGATTGGGTCTAGCACGTCTGGTTTTAAGCCATCAGAGCTTCAGGCAGATATGCGCCATCCTGAGCGGGCTTTTGTCGCCCATCCCTTCAACCCTGTCTATCTTTTGCCTTTGGTTGAAATCGTGCCGAGCAAAGCCAATGACAGAGCGCTGATAGACCAAGCCTGTGCCTTTTTGGAAGAAGTTGGGATGAAAGCGCTTGTGGTGCGTAAGGAGATTGATGCCCATATTGCGGATCGCTTGCTGGAAGCGGTTTGGCGCGAAGGTCTATGGCTGATCAATGATGGCATTGCCAGCACAGAAGAAATTGATGATGCCATTCGCTATGGCTTTGGTCTTCGCTGGGCGCAGATGGGCTTGTTTGAGACCTATCGCGTGGCAGGGGGGGAAGCAGGTATGCGTCATTTCATCTCTCAGTTTGGTCCGGCTTTGCAATGGCCATGGACCAAACTTATGGATGTGCCGGAATTGACGGACGAGCTGATTGATCGCATTGCCAGTCAATCGGATGAACAATCGGGGCATATGAGCGTGCGGGAGCTGGAACGGGCGCGCGATGACAATCTGGTTGGCATCTTGTTGGCGCTCAAGGGCAATGACTGGGGGGCTGGGGCCATTGTCTCTGACATGGACAAGCGCTTTTATGCAAAGGCTCATCAGGATGTCGGTAAAAGCGCGCCAGACTTTTCCAAGCCGTTGGAATTGCACAAGGCCAAGGTCTTGGGTGAATGGACCGATTATAATGGCCATATGACAGAGCATCGCTATTTGCAGGTGCTGGGGGATGCAACCGATGCGTTTCTTAGCTTTATCGGTATGGATGAAGCATATCTCGCCCAAGGCTTTTCTGTTTATACGGTGGAGACGCATATTCGCTTTTTACAAGAGGTGCCAGCTGGCACTGAAATCAAGGTGCGCACCCAGATATTGGGGTGTGATGAAAAGCGCTTGAGGCTATCTCATGAGATGAGAACGCCAGAGGAGACTGTCATTGCAACGGGTGAGCATATGCTGATGCATGTCGATACCAAAGCCTCGTCTGCTTGTGCTTTTCGTGATCCATTGAGCGGAAATCTTCAGCGTATCAATGATGCACAAAAGGCTTTGAGCCTTCCTGACTTTGCAGGACGGGCCATTCGGGCTGTGGAGTGATTATTGTCTCCATAGGAGGGAATAGCAGAATAAAGAGAGCAATCTATGACAAGCGAGCGGATTGGGGCGCTATGTCTCAATTCGCAAGAGCCGAAAAGGCCGAAGCGAGTGTAAGGAAGGGGGGAAGAGATATGCATCCATTGGCCAAAATGGTCTTGCAAAGACTGGGGCTTGGATTGGTGACGTTATTCGTTGTTTCCATCATCATCTTTTCGGCGGTCGAGTTGCTGCCCGGAGATATTGCCCAGCAGATTCTGGGACAGGCGGCAACGCCGGAAACAGTTGCAGCTTTTCGCGCTGAACTGGGATTGGACCGACCACCTGTTGAGCGCTATTTTGATTGGCTGGCTGGTGCGATGATTGGGGATTTTGGGCAATCGCTTGCCAACCAGCGCGAGATTTCTTCTCTGATTGGTGGCCGCTTTGCCAATACCCTGTTTCTTGCTGGCTATGCGGCGATGATTGCCATTCCGCTGTCTGTGATCCTTGGATTATTGGCGGCCCTTTATCGCAATTCTTTCTTTGATCGCTTTATCAATATGGTGACGCTGTCTTCCATTTCCTTTCCTGAATTTTTTGTCGCCTATATTCTGATTGTCTTTTTGGCGGTGCGGGGGCAGGTCTTTCCGGCCATTTCCAGCTTGAATGAAGATATGAGCCTGCTTGATATGCTCTATCGGGCTTTTTTGCCTGCCTTGACGCTGACGCTTGTTGTCACGGCGCATATGATGCGCATGACAAGGGCGGCGATTATCAATTTGCTGGCTTCGCCCTATATTGAAATGGCAAGGCTCAAGGGCATGTCACAGGCGCGGGTGATCGTCAAACATGCGCTTCCCAATGCTCTTGCACCTATTATCAATGTGATTGCGCTGAATTTGGCTTATTTGGTCACCGGGGTGGTTTTGGTGGAAGTGGTCTTTGTCTATCCCGGACTTGGCCAGCTTTTGGTTGATAGTGTTGCCAATCGTGACATAACGGTGGTTCAGGCCTCTTGTCTGATTTTCGCGGGCGTTTATATCCTGTTGAATTTGCTGGCCGATATTCTGTCTATTGCCACAAATCCACGCCTGATGCATCGCAAATAGGAGAGAGAGATGAAACTGCTCAAAACCGCTCCTGTTTCTGCCTGGTTTGGTATGATTGTGATCCTGTTCTATGTGGTGCTGATGTTGTTTGCCCCCATTCTGGCTCCCTTTGGCGAGACCGAGATTGTGGCTTATGAGTTTGAACCATGGAGCGAGACCTATCTGCTGGGCACTGACAATCTGGGGCGTGATATGCTCTCACGGTTGATTTATGCGGCGCGCAATACGATGGGTGTGGCGCTGATCACGACCTTTCTGGCCTTTACTGTCGGTGGCTTTATGGGGCTTTTGGCGGCAACGCTTGGCGGCTGGGTCGATCAGATATTCTCGCGCTCTATTGATGTTTTGATGGCCATTCCGTCGCTGATTTTTGCTCTTTTGCTGCTGACCATTTTCGGCACCAGTTTGGGTAATCTGATTGTGGTGATTGCGCTTTTGGATGCAACGCGGGTTTATCGTCTGACACGGGCTGTCGCCATGACTATTGTGGTGATGGATTATGTCGAGGCTGCCCGTTTGCGAGGGGAAGGCTTGCTCTGGCAGATCAGAAAAGAGATTTTGCCAAATATTATGGCACCGCTGGTGGCTGAATTTGGCTTACGTTTTTGCTTTGTCTTTCTGATGATTTCGGCCTTGTCCTTTTTGGGGTTGGGCATTCAACCACCAACGGCTGATTGGGGCTCGATGGTGCGTGACAATGCCTCTCTTATCACCTTTGGGGATATTACGCCGCTTCTGCCAGCCGGTGCGATTGCCTTGCTCACCGTTGCTGTGAATTTTGTGGTGGACTGGATGTTGCATCAATCATCGGGTTTGAAAGAATAGCAGGAGAGAGAGATGAGCCATTCAAAAGAGAAAGACAATCTCCTGACCATTCGTGGCTTGCGGATTGAGGGAAAATCTGGCGATCATTGGAATGAAATTGTCCATGGTGTGGATCTTGATCTCAAGCGCGGTGAAGTGCTTGGCCTTATCGGTGAGTCAGGGGCTGGGAAATCGACCATCGGTCTTGCTGCCATGGGCTTTACGCGCGATGGATGTCGTATTAGCGGCGGGGCAATTGATTTTGACGGCATTGATTTGGTCCATGCAACTCAGAAAGTTCGAAGGGGGCTGAGGGGGCATCGCATTGCCTATGTTGCCCAATCTGCTGCCGCCAGCTTCAATCCGGCTCACAGGCTGATTGACCAATATTGTGAGAGCCCGATTGTCCATGGTGTGATGAGCCGGGAGCAGGCGGAAACAGATGCGATTGATCTCTATAGACGGCTGCATTTGCCCAACCCGGAGGAAATCGGGTTTCGCTATCCCCATCAAGTCTCTGGTGGTCAGTTGCAACGGGCCATGACCGCGATGGCGATGGCGTCAAAGCCGGATCTTATCATTTTTGATGAACCGACCACGGCCCTTGATGTGACAACCCAGATTGAGGTGCTCAGTGCTATCCGTGATGTGGTGCGAGACTTTCATACTGCGGCCATCTATATCACCCACGATCTGGCCGTGGTTGCGCAAATGGCAGATCGGGTCAAAGTGTTGTTAAAAGGCGAGGAAGTGGAAGAAGCTGACACCCGCTCCATGCTCGATGATCCCAAGGAAGACTATACCAAATCCTTGTGGGCTGTGCGCAGCTTTCACGCCGAAGCCAAGGCCGATATCTCGACACAGAGCACGCCCGTGGTCAGCGTCAGTCATGTAAGTGCTGCTTATGGCAAAGTGCCTGTGCTGCATGATGTGTCCTTTGACATTCATAAAGGGCGCACGGTTGCTGTGGTTGGAGAATCCGGTTCGGGCAAATCCACCACGGCACGGGTCATTACCGGCTTGTTGGCCGCCTCAGATGGTGAGGTTCGTTTCAATGGTCATGTAATGCCCACTTCCTATAAGCAACGCTCCAAAGATCAGTTGCGGCAAGCGCAGATGATTTATCAAATGGCAGATACGGCGCTCAATCCCAAGCAGACCATTGGCGAGATTATCGGGCGGCCCGTGCAATTTTATCTTGGCCTGCGGGGCAAAGCCCGGCTGGAGCGGGTTCGCGCGCTTTTGGACGAAATTGAGCTGGAGCCAGATCTTTATATCAATCGCTTGCCGTCAGAACTCTCTGGTGGTCAGAAGCAAAGGATCGGAATTGCCAGAGCCTTGGCGGCTGAGCCAGAATTTATCATTTGTGATGAAGTGACCTCGGCCCTTGATCAGTTGGTGGCAGAAGGGATTTTGAAATTGCTGAACAAGGTGCAGAAGGATTTCGGTCTTGCCTATATGTTCATCACCCATGATTTGGCGACTGTGCGTGCGATTGCGGATGAAGTGGTGGTTATGCAGCATGGCAAAGTGGTTGAGGCGGGGCCAAAGGATGCCATGTTCACACCGCCCCATCATGCCTATACCGATTTGCTCTTGTCCTCCATCCCCGAAATGGATCCCGATTGGCTCGACAAGCTTTTGAAACAACGCGGGGAGGCCTGAGCCTAGATGTGTCTGTAACTGATCCGGAAATTTTGAACTTCATTGCGCAAACGCAAAGCTTTTATCCGCCAGAGGCTAATATGGCCTCGGTCGAGGAGAACCGTCGTCTCTATGATGCAATGAGCGCGCATTTTCGTGCCGAGCGGCCACAAGGCCTTGATGTTTTTGATGAGAGAATTGCGGGTCGGCCAGTGCGCCGCTATTGCCCCAAGGGTGTTGGGTCATTCGGTTCAGAAATTGATGAAGATGCCGCGACACTCCCCTTTGCTCTGTTTGCGCATGGGGGTGGTTTTGTTGTCGGGTCTTTGGATAGCCATGACGATGTTTGTGCCGAATTGGCCTATGAAAGCGGTGTTGAGATTGTCTCGGTGGATTATCGTCTCTCCCCGGAGCATCTCTTTCCCGCCGCGTTGGATGATGTCTCGGATGTTTGGCAAGCCCTAACGATCAATCGAGACAGAACGGGCCTTGTGATCGGCGACAGTGCCGGGGGTAATCTTGTGGCGGCGCTGTGTTTAAGGGCACGAGAGCGCAACTGGATACGACCCAATGGGCAGATTTTGATCTATCCGGGGTTGGGATGGGACATGGATTTGCCATCGCGCCATCACCATGCCAATGCACCGATGCTTTCCAGTGCCGATATTGCGCATTATCTTTCGATTTATATTGGCTCTAAGGATTTGGCACATCATCAGGAGGTCAGTCCTTTATCTGCAAAGGATCTTTCAGATCTGCCTGAAGCCTTCATTGTTAGCGCTGATATTGATCCGTTGCGCGATGATGGTCAATATTATGCGCAAAGATTGCGCGAGGCTGGGGTGAAGGCCATTTGGCGCAATGAGGAACAATTGGTGCATGGCTATTTGCGCGCGCGCCATCAAAGCTGGCGGGCGAGAGACAGTTTTTCCGCCATTTGTCAGGCCTTGTCGCGCATGGCCTACGAGGACTGACCAGCATCTCTGGAGACGCCCTTGACCCCATCTTGCGATTAAAGGGCCAAGGGCAGGGGGAGGAGCTGTTACCTGCCTTTCCAGACCGGATCTCTTTTTTGTGCAAAGGCGCGGGCGCCTTCTAGCTGATCTTCGCTGTTATAAAGTGTGTTGACGGATGCAAATTCCTTGCGGTTCATGCGGTGCATGAGATCTTGAAAGCTCATGGTTTCTGCGGCGCGTGCCACTTCCTTGATGGCGGCATAGACAAGGGGTGGGCCGCTGGCGAGCATGTGTGCCATGGTGCGGGCTTCCTTCATCAGATCTTTTGATGCAACAACGCGATTGACCAGCCCCCAGCGGGCGGCTTCTTCGGCTTCCATCGTGCGACCGGTGAACAATAGTTCCATGGCGATATGATAGGGAATGCGTTTGGGTAATTTGGCCGTTGCTGCATCTGCGATTGTGCCTGAGCGAATTTCCGGCAAGGCAAAGGTTGCGTGTTCGGCTGCGATGATGATGTCAGCGCTTAGCGCCAATTCAAACCCACCGCCAAAGGCAAGGCCATTGACCGCAGCAATGACCGGTTTGTTGAGATTGGGCAATTCTTGCAAGCCACCAAAGCCGCCTTCGCCATAATCGGCATTGGGTGGTTCGCCATTGGCGGCTGCTTTCAAATCCCATCCGGGGCAGAAAAAGCGCTCGCCTTGTGCACTCACGATCGCTACTCGCAGATCCGGGTCATCGCGAAATTCTGCAAAGGCGGCGCTCATCAGGCGGCTGGTCGCAGCATCTATGGCATTGGCTTTGGGGCGGTTTAACACCAACTCAAAGATTGCCCCATTGCGGGTGGTGTGAATGGGTTGATCCATCATAGACGTTCCTCGATGTTGATTTGACAGCGGATCAAGGCGTCAACCGCTATAGCGCCTTTGCCTTGCTCTCTGACAATCAGCGGATTGACATCAAGCTCTTGCAGCGTTTCTGCTGTGCTAAGGGCATAATCGGCAACGGCCTGAATGGCCTTTATTGCGCCCTCTATGTCTGCCAGTGGTCGATTGCGATAGCCGGTTAGCAATTGCGCCGTTTTGAGTGAAGATAGCGCATGGCGGATCTCCTGTGGTGATGTGGGGAGAAGGAGCGTCTGGCTGTCTTTTAGAAGATCAACCAATATACCGCCAGCGCCGATCACCAAATGCAGGCCGAATTGCGGATCTCGATTGATGCCAACAATCAATTCGGCGACGCCATCGTCAATCATGGTCTCAATCAAAAAGTGAGAGCCTAAATGTGCCATTTGATCATAGGCATCCAAGAGCTCAGATGGTGTTTTCAGATTGACAGCAACCCCGCCGATATCGCTTTTATGGGCCACTTCATCGCTGACAAGTTTCAGCACAAGGGGATATCCAATCATGTCAGCCTGTCGTTGTGTCTCTTCTTTCGATGTGACAATGGCGCGGCTGGGCAGGGGCAAACCATAGGCGGCCAGCAGACTTTTTGCCTCATTCTCATTGAGCAAGTGTGTGCCATCAATCTTTGATTGTGCAAGAGATGTGACGGGGTGAAGGGGGGCGGCGGCTGGCCGGTTCCAGGCCTCGGCAATAAAGGCCGCGGCTTCCATGGCATCAAAGGCTTCATCGGTGCCATGGAAAGGGACTATTCCCTGTTCAATCAAATCTTGTGCATGCTCTTCCGGGCAATTTTCCGGCACAGTGGCAAGGATGGCCGCTTTCTGGCCCGTTTGGTTTGAGGCTGTGACCAGTGCTTTCACTGCGGCTTGCCATTCGCGATCGTGGCAGCGATCGAGACGGGGAAAATCAATCACGAGAAGGCTGAGATCAAAGCCACACTCCATCATGGCGGTGAAGGTCTTGGTGCTGGCTTGTTCATTCCCCCAGATGAAGGTGTGATAATCGAGGGGATTTGCCACGGTAACCAAATCAGACAGGGTTGCCTTCACCCTTTGTCTTTCTGGCTCCGTTAAGGGGCGAAAGTCAATGTTGCGGCCTTCTGCGCAATCTGCCAGCAGGCTCGCTTCGCCCCCAGAGCAACTCATAGAGCATATCGAGCGTCCTGAAAGCGGGCCATGGATATGTAGCAATTTCAGGCTTTCTAAAAAGGCGGGAATGGTGTCCAGCCTTGCAAGGCCAAGTCGTTTGAAGAAGGCATCGGCCAAGGCATCCTTACCCGCCAATGAGGCCGTATGAGACATGGTAAGGGCTTGGGCTGCATCGGATTTTCCCATTTTCAGCACCACCACCGGGATTTTCTTCTCCCGTGCTTTTTGTGCCATGCTTTCAAAGGCCTGAAGATTATCAATGCCTTCAATATGCAGGCCAATCGCTGTGACGCGCGGATCATCCATAATGGCTGAGGTTAGCTCTGAGAGCCCGGTTTGGGCCTGATTGCCGACCGCCAGCATATAAGAGATTGGCAATCCGCGCTTTTGCATGGTCATATTCATGGCCATATTGGAAGATTGAGTGAGAATGGCCACGCCCTTATCCACTGCCTTGCCGCCATTTTGATCGGGCCAGAGCAGGGCGCCGTCCAGATAATTGATGACGCCATAACAGTTCGGGCCGATCAGGGGCATGTCACCGGCTGCTTCGATCAGACGGGTTTGCAGGCTGGCGCCTTCGCCTGTCTCAGAATCAGCTTCTAAAAAGCCGGAGGCATAACAGACCACGCCACCGGCTCCCACTTGGGATAGGGTTTTGACAATGTCGATGGTTAAATAGCGATTGACCCCTAAAAAGGCGGCATCCGGTGGTGCGGGAAGGTCTTCTATGGTGCGAAAGCAAGGATATCCATGCATTTCGAGCTTTGTTGGATGGACGGGCCAGATCTCTCCTTCATAGCCCATTCTTTTGCTTTGTCTTATGGCTTCTGCTGCTTCCTTGCCGCCAAAGAAGGCAATGGATTTGGGGCGTAACACGCGGTCCAATCTGTCCGTTTTTTGGTCAAAAGAGTTGGTTTTCTGTATGTTGCCAGTTTGTGTGCTACCTGTCTGTGTGCTTGTTGTCATGGATCAGGCTCCCAATGGTCGCAGTAAGTCACGTCCGATAATATGGCGCTGGATTTCAGATGTTCCGTCCCAGATGCGTTCCACCCGTGCATCACGCCAAAACCGCTCCAGTGGCAAATCATCCATCAATCCCATGCCGCCATGAATTTGAATGGCTTCATCCGTGACTTTGGCCAGCATTTCCGTTGAAAATAGTTTGGCAGATGAAATCTCCCGGTTGGCAGGCAAGCCTTGATCCAGTCGCCAAGCGGCAGAGAGGGTGAGATAATCCGAGGCATCAATCTCGGTGATCATATCGGCCAGTTTGAAGGAAATGCCCTGAAATTTGCCGATTGGTTGACCGAATTGTTTGCGTTCAGCTGCATATTTGAGTGCATAATCAAAGACGCGACGGGCACGGCCAACGCTCATGGCCGCCACCGTCACCCGTGTGGCATAGAGCCATTCATTCATCACGGCAAAGCCGCCATCGATCTCTCCCAGCACTTGCGCATCTGGCAGGCGGCATTCATCAAAGGCGAGGATATAATTGAGATATCCCTTGTGTGAGATGGAATTGTAACCCGGCAAGACTTCAAAACCCGGCATATCACGATCGACCAGAAAGGTGGTGATTTTCTTTTTGGGGCCGTGCGGGGTTTCCTCTTCGCCAGTGGCAACAAAGACAATGAAGAAGTCCGCATGTTCAGCCCCGGAGATGAAATGTTTGGTGCCATTGATCACCCAGTCGCCGCCATCGCGCCGGGCGCTGCACTTCATGCCGCGCACGTCTGATCCTGCGTCAGGCTCGGTCATGGCCAGCGCATCCAGTTTTTCCCCTTTGATTGCTGGCTCAAGATAGCGTTGGCGCTGTTCTTCATTGCAGGCCATCAGAATATTTTGCGGACGTCCCCAAAAATGATTGAGCGCCATCGATGTTCGGCCCAATTCGCGCTCCAGCAAGGCCAGATCAAGATGATTGAGTCCGCCGCCTCCCACTTCAATGGGGAAATTGGGGGCATAAAAGCCGAGATCCAGAACTTTTTGCTTAATCTCATTACCAAGCTCAATTGGCACTGAGCCACTTTTCTCCACCTGTTCTTCAAGCGGATAGAGCTCATTTTCGACGAATGATCGTACCGTCTCGACAATCATGTCCTGTTCTTGCGTCAAGCCAAAATGCATCGCAGCCCGTCCTCCTTCAAACCGTGATGTGCCTGTTTTGAGTGAGAGAAAAGGAGAGGGGCAGGCTCTTTCAAGCTTATTGAGCTTATGGATTATTCAGATGCTGCTGTCCTCTTTGTTTCTCTCACTATGAGAGGCATAGGCTATCGACAGATTTTATGCTTAAATTTACAATTATCGACGGTAAACATGCTTTATTCGCCATAAAAGCGACGGGGAAATATCAGATGCGACATTTTGTCTTTTTGCTATTTGATCATTTCAGCAATCTTTGTCTTGCCAATGCAATTGAGCCTTTGCGTGCGGCCAATATGAAGGCGGGAGCACAATTGTATCGTTGGTCGCTTGTCTCGCCCACGGGCGGGATGGTCACCAGTTCTAGCGGGCTGGAGTTGAATGTTGATCATTCGCTGGATGATGTGCCGCAGGCGGATATCTTTTTTGCCATGCCCTCTTATCAATATCGAACTCTTGTGCAGCCGGAGATCCTGCGTGCGCTTCGCTTTGTTGCCAGCAAAGGGGTGATTATGGGCGGACTTGATTGCGGTAGCCATTTACTGGCGAAGGCTGGGTTGTTGGACAGCTATCGCGCCACCATTCATTGGGAAGAAATTGACTTGTTCGAAGAGCGTTTTTTGGATGTTGAGGTGGTGGTGGATCGTTTTGTGATTGATCGGGACAGGATAACTTCAGGGGGTGGCACCACGACACTTGATTTGATGCTGCGTTTGATCAGAGAGCATCATGGGGCTCTGCTTGCCAATGAAGTGGCCGGGGTCTTTGTTTATGGTCATGAACGCCCACCGAGTGATCCGCAATGGATAACCCCTACGGATTCTCTGGCGCGCAAAGATCCGGCGCTATCCCGTATTTTGACCTTGATGGTTAAAAGCCTTGAACAACCTGTGCCTATTGCGCATCTGGCTAAAAAGTCCGGCACCAGTCAAAGGGCTTTGGAGCGCTTGTTTCAGGATCGTTTTCAGACAACGCCATCGCGCTATTATCAGCATTTGCGTTTGTCAAAAGCGCGAGGGCTTTTGATGGAATCGCGCCTCTCTGTTGGGGAAATTGCGGTGCGGGCTGGCTATCGAAGCACGGTTGCTTTCACACGAGCATTTAAAAAGGAATTTGGCATTCAACCAAGCCGCCTTAGACTCATTCGCTAACTATGCTTGTGCGCCACATGCAATTGCGCAAGCGCCGCAAAGCCAACAAAAAAGGCCTTCTGAACTTAATCAGAAGACCTTAATATGGCTCCCCAGGCCGGACTCGAACCAGCGACCCAGCGATTAACAGTCGCTTGCTCTACCAACTGAGCTACTGGGGAAAACTCTTGAACTGCTTAAGGCATTTTGTACTGCCTTAGCGTTGGTGAGGTGGTTTCTAATCCAGTTTGTGCACCTTGCCAACCCCTTCAATGAGAAAATTATAGGGATATTTGAAAAATATCACAAGAAATTATCTGAATGCCCTGTCTGTGGGTTCCTGTTTTAGATGAGCTGATAAATGGCCATAGAGGGTCAGCAGATGGAACAGGGTCCAGCAGGCTATGCCGAAAAATTTTGCGCTGTCTTCAATATAGACCAGAAGGTCATCAAGGGAATGGAAGACGATATCGACAAAAATCGAGAAGGCAAGGCCTCCTCCGCCCAGAAACAAAAGCCACCAGTCCTGACGCCAGATAAAGCGCCAATTGGCCAAGACATAAGCAATGGCAAGACCGGCATAAAGACAGATGACCAAAAGCTGTGGCACGCCCAGATTGGGAAAGGCCCTCTCATGCAGCAGGAACAAGTCGTCCAGTGCTATCCATCCGGTTAGCAAACCTCCGGTAAGGGCCAGTTTCATCAAGGCCTTATTTTGTTTGGTCGCGAATAACAACAGGGCGGAAAACAAGCAGGTGCTTGCGGTGATCACCCAGAGCAAAATGCCGGTATTGGAGACAAAGCCATAATAGACACTGCAACAGGTTGGTGCATATTCAGCGGCGGCCAGACTGTCCAGAAACATCCATTTGGGTTCTGCCCATGGCTGAAGAAAAATAGCTGCAAGATAGAGCGCGGTTAGGAGCAGAAAAACAAAGCTGACTTGCAGTCTGGTGCGAAGGGGTAATGGATTGGATGGAAGTGACATAAAAAACCTGTGAATGACGATTAGGCTCAGGACTCATTAATTTAGCCTATTCTGTTTATCTTGAAGTATTCAGATAGAAGAACCAAGAGCAAAATAAGGGTGGTTCCCTTTTTGCAGGTCTTGGTTCGATAGATGGGTACTTCAAGATAAACCCGAAGGGCGAGGCAGTTTTGCGCAATGACTACGTCGTAAAATCTTGAAAATGAACCACATTGTCGCGATTTTCCTCCTTGTCCTTGCGCAAAACTGCTCTCGCAGAATGGGCCAAATTAATGGGTCCTGAGCCTAGCTCCAAATGGCACAATTGATGCCAGATTTTTTGCGAGCGGCGGCCCACATAAAGACCGCTGTGAATGTTGTTGCGCCAAGATAGCCAAGGGCAATCAGGGTTGGGCCGGATAGGCCAAATGGTGCCCATTCAAAGCCAGCCAGAATCAGCAAGATGGACAGGATCAGCGAGGCAATCAGGGTTTTGGAGACAAAGGCCTGATGGCGCTCCATGCCTAAAATGGCCGGTGTTGGTCCAAAAATGGCGCGCACCACCATTGTGCCCATGACAATCAGCAAAACAGTTTGGCCTTGCACAAAATCCTTGCCGAACAGGGCGAAAATATAAGGCCCCACGATTGCAAGACCCACCCATGCGGCCAGCGCATAAATAAAGGTGATGCGCGTGGCAAGGCGTACCAGTATTTGAGCTTCCTGCTTGTCGCCTGCCTGATTGGCGGCAAAAACCTTTGGCAGCAAAAGCGAATAGAGCGCGCGCATACCAAAGCCAGCCAATTGGCGAATACGAAAGGCCACATGCAGCATGGCAACCTCAAAAGGGCTGACAAGCCATGCTGCAAGCAGCATATGGACCTCGATGAAAGTATCCCATAAAAGTGTGATCAACATCCAGTTGGGAGTGATGGACCACCAGTCTTTTTGAATGTTTTTGTCGGTATCGCCTTCTGTGATGCCATTTTGTTGAAAGGCGGCCTGTCTTGCCCGGATCTGAATAAAAGCAGTGAAGCTATAAATTCCAAGCGCCAATGCAAATAATATATACAGGCTGGTTTGCGGCCAGATGAACCAGACCACCAATGTTGATGTGAGCATCAGGGTGGGACGAATGAGAATATCAGGCAATTGCCCCCAATAGGGACGCTCCAATCCCACCAGAATGCTGCCACTCATATAGGTGATGCCCATGGCAATGGCGGTTGGCACTGCAAAGCATAAAAGCAGCGGATAATGATAGCCGCCCGTATCTGGCACCAGCCATGCGCCCAAAAGCAACAAAGGGGAAAGCACAAGCGCGCAAAGCAGGATCAGCCGCTGGCTATATTGGGCAAAGAGAAAGAGGGAGCCTGTTTGATTGGCCGAGCGATATTCCGCTGTCATCATGGTGCCAATTGCGGGAAAACCGAGCGGAAAAATTACTGATAACAGCCCAACCATGGCCAGAAAAAGCGAAAAACGCGCCATGGCATCCGCACCCATTTGGCGGGTGATAAACAGCGAGAGCAGAAAAACAAGGCTGGCACCAAGGACGCGCGCAATGGTCAGCACTGCCATTTTCGACAGGAGCAGTGTCAACCAGTTATGTTTTCTCATAAAGCGCTGCATCTGATGAAAGGCAGACGGCTCGGCTGCCTGCGTCATTGACCATGCGCCCCCAAACCAAGTCGCTCCATAAGGCGGACTTTTAGCCCGTGCAGATTATAGCGGATCACCCCCTGATAGCGGCGGATGAAATAGAGCAATTTGCACAAAATTTTGGTCTTTAACGTGGCGGTATAATGGTAATAGGGCGGCGTGATAGCAATCTTGCCTTCCTTGCCGACAAAACTGCGCTTAAACTGGTGCAAAGGACTGCTTTCATCGGCACCACCAAGGTCATACCAGTCAATACGCGGATTTTTGAGCAAAAGTTTCATGACGGCCCAATGCATGACATAGCCAGCTTTTAGTGGCAAAGCACGATCCGATGTCGCTCCATAGAGATAGACGGCCCGATCGCCCGACATATCAATAACGGCACAGGCGACAGGTTCGCCGTCTTTTTCAACCATCACGTAATCGGGTTGCAAATAGGTCTCTTTGGTGACGGAAAGGGCCTCCAAGGTATCAATGGCCGAGGCATCATGAAAATTCTTGCGCTCCAGCATGGCTTCATAAAGCGGCATGAAAGCCTCAAAGCCTTCTTCGCCCTTTAATTCACGCACGGTCAGATTGTTCTTTTCGGCCTTTTTGAGATTGTATCGCCATTTTTGTAGCAAGCTGGCGCGGGCATCGGCTTCGCTATGCTGGCAATTGACAAAATAGCGATTGGGCGAGGTCAGGCTTTCACCGGCTTCAAAGCCGCAAGCCTGATAGGTCTCTTCGGAAATATCCGCAAAATCGGGATCAGCAAAGGGAAAGACCGAGAAGATATAACCGCGTTGATGGGCATAAAGGTCCACCAGATGCTCAAGCGCCAGTTTCAGGATTTGTGGATCGGGCTTTTTATCTGCCCGACGCCATAATGGCCCCCATTTGGTCACGGCCAAACCGCTTTTGAGCATTGGCAAATGCTTCAACATCACAGCGGCGGCTGCGACAAGCTTGCCATTTTGGTAAAAGGCAATGCGCTCCAGACAATCGCCTTGCCAGCGGTGAGCGTTGAAAATCTGTGTTTGTTCATGCAGCACATCAACAAAGGGAGCCAGCATCGAATCCCAGTCCTGTTCGTTCACAAAACAGGCCTGAAGCGACGTGCCAGTGTCTTGAATAATGGGGTTTGATACATCATCCATGGATTGAACCAGTTTCATGAAAGCCACTCCTTGCGAATGAACAAGCGCTGCTGCCAGCCGCCTTGGAAGCGGGCACGGGTAAGACGTCCGATCAGGGGCAAACTGTCCAGCAAGGTGAACATACCCGGCATCGGGTCTTGTTTGGGAAAGGCAATGTCCAGATCACATCGCCAGAAACAGTGAAACGCACGATAAAGCGCGGCGGGCATGTCTCGCTTTGAGACAAGGCCTTTGAGATAATTCTGTTTTAAACCAGTCAATTCGCCTGACAACCAGCCATAGCTGAGGCCTGTCTGGCCTTGTTTGAAGTCTTTGTTGCTGGTCTCAGTGGTCAACAGATCAAGCAGACTGGCTGATAAATCAAGGCCGCAATGATCAGGCAAAGCATGATTGCCGGCAATGCGCGAGTTCAGCTCCAGAAAGCAAATATCGCCGCTTTGCTCATCAACCAGATATTGCGCACAGCCAATGCCGTGATAATTGAGATCGGACACCAGCTTTTCTGTAAAGTCTTTGAGCTTGGGGCAGGGGGATACAGTTTTGCCTTCAACCGCAAGACCTGCGCCATCTGGCTGGTCGGTGCGTGTAATTTTTGCATGAAGATAGCGAACAATCTGCCCATGATTGGCGGCAAAATAGATATTGTCGCGTTTGCCCGCAGCCTTTGCCTGTATCAGTAAATCAGAGGCGCCTGCATCCCAGTCTGTCCAGACTTTCCAGCTTTGTTTGAGCTGGTCCAGACTTTCAATTGTTTGGGCTTTTTGGCCATCTAAGCGAATTTGTGCATTTAAGGGACGGACAACAAGTGGAAAGCCGATTTCCTCAGCTTTTGCGAATAAATCCTGCTCATTATGAGTGGCGGCAAAGGGCGCAAGGGGAATATCTAGCTTTGTTGCCAGATCCAGCATTTTTTGCTTGTCCAGACATGTCTGAACAAGGGCATTGGACATGGAAACCAGTGTTACAGAGGAGGGAAGAGACAAAGCGCCTTTGGCAAAAGCCTTGATAACAGGCTCTGTGACCGGGCAGACCAGCTCAATATCGCGATGGTTTGACAAAAAGCCGCTAAGGGCCTCTTGGAAGTCTGCCATGCCATCGCCAAGGGCAGGATGCTGCCACAGACAATCGACATGGCGCGAGGCTTCTGCACCGCGCTCATAGCCATCCATACCGCAAATGACGCGATAGCCGCGGGCTTTCAGTTCTTTTGCCAAAATGTAGCTAGGGCGATAATTGCCCAAAATCAGTGCGGATTTCACAGCCAAAGTCTCATGGTTACCGGTTGGGATGTCCTACCTTAACCATGAGATGTAAAAAGACTCTCACCAGTCTGGCTATCAGCTGGAAAAGAAAAGAGAAATCAATTTCTTGCTTTGCAAATGGTTAATGTGGCAATAGAGCAGCACCATAAAAAGAATTTTGTGTTATCTGTTATGAAATAAATATATCGAAACGGGCTGAAGATATATCAGGAGCCACATAAAGCATGATTGTTCAGATAAGCTCTCGGTCTCCCACCAGCATTCGAATGCTGTGTGATGCTGCGGCAAGGCAGGGCATTGATATGGATGTCTGTCTTGAAAAATCCGGTATCACAGCTGAACAATTGATGGATCCCAATACGCGCCATACGACCGAGCAAGAGCTACAGGTTATCAGCAATTATATTGAGAGCGCTGGCAATCGGGCCGGGCTTGGTTGGAATGTTGGCAAAGACATGCATGTGAATGCCTTTGGCATTTGGGGCTTTGCGTTGCAAACCAGCCCAACCTTGAGAGCCGCTCTTCAGATTGCGGTTGACTATATCAAACTCTCTTTCATCATTGCCGATATGCGCCTTTCTATCACAGACAAGGATGCATATTTGATCTTTGATATGACTGGCTTACAAAGCGAGCTGCATAGATTTATTTTCGAACGCCATGCAGCGGTTGCTTTCAATTTCTTTGAAGAAATGATCCAGAAAAATGATAAGGACGCATTTGCGCTGGAAGTCATCCATGGCGGCGCTGATTATGTTCAGGCGCTGGCCCAAATCAGTGGGCTGGAGGTGGCGAGCGGATGCTCTGCTTATGCGCTCAAATTTCCCTCCGACCTGCTTGACCGGCCTTTGCCAAAATCAGATCCGGTTTCCCTTAAATTCTGTCTTGAACAATGTAAGGCATTGGCAGAAAAAATGGATGAGGCCATGCCACCATGGTCGAAAAAGGTTCGGGATCTGATTGTCGAGGATATTGCCTCTGAACACAAAATTGAGGCCATTTGTGAAAAACTGACCGTGACAGAGCGCACCTTGCGCCGACGATTGAGCGAGGAAGGCACCAGCTTTCGCGAGCTTTATACGGACATTCGTATGGCATTGGCCTATGAATTGCTGGACGTGGCTGGTCTGAATGTGGAAACGGTTGCATGGCGCGTTGGTTATACGGAGACTGCCAGCTTCATTCGTGCTTTTTCAAGAAAATTCTCTCAATCTCCCGGAGAGGTCAGAAAACGGCCTTAACGGTCCTCTGGCCCTGTCTCTGACAGCATTTTCCCTCCTTCCATCACCCAATTGGCCGGCACATCTGCCATGGCTGCAACAATGGCATTGCGTGCAATGCCTGTATGTTTGTGAATGGACGCCTTGATCAATTTTACAAGTTCGGCTTTTTGGCTGGCGGTGCGTCCTTTTTTGATATTGCCAAAAAGAAAGACATATTTGCCATGGATAGGCTTTGCGGGGCTGTCATCAAAGAAAAAGGCATGGACAAAATAACGTGGGCTTTGGGTGATTGCGCAATGGATATCTGTAATATCGCGCGCAATTTCGGCCTTGGCTTTTGCTGAAATTGTGCCAGATACCGCATTGCACATATAAAGGGGCATATTTGTTTTGTTCCTTATTGCGGATCTCGAATAGCTGTCATCACCTGATTTTCCGATAGTCCGGTTCTGAGCATACACAGAGCGCTCAATTCGTAGAGCAAGGCAATGCGCTCCTGGTGATCCATAGATCGGTTGGCATAAAGAGAGGTGATAAGGCTTGTGGAGGGCTTGGCAGCAGTAAAACCGCTGCCAAGGGGCACCTCAATCCAGTCAATATCGGCCCAAGTGCCAAAGGCTTTGAGCGTGAAGTCATTGATGTCCGATTTTAGTGCCGTTGCGATTTGACCAGAGATCTGGCTTTCCTGCACAATACACATAACGGGAAGCATGATGAGGCCTTTTATGTTGAGCTTTAAAAAGAGATCGAACGATTGCCATTGGAAGCAGATGTTAGAATTTTGATGACATCTTTTTTGCTCATGACTTTTGGAACGGCATAAGACCAACGGGCTTCGCTGATAGCATCATGTGCAATGGCGTCAAAATCTTTGCTTTTCAGCTCTTCTAAATGCGGTGGAATGTTCACAGTCTCTGACAAGGCATCTATGCGATCGATAAAATTATTTGCCAAGGCATGGTCATCCATGTGAGTGCTGGCAGGGCTTAACATGCGTTCCAATGCGGCAAAGCGTTGCTTGGAGACCACTTTGTTGAAGCGCAAAACACGCGGCAAAATGACGGCATTTGCCAGACCATGCGGCGTGTTATAATGGGCGCTGATTTGGTGAGAGATGGCATGCACATAGCCAAGGCTTGCTTTGGTAAAGGCAAATCCGGCAAGGAAAGAGCCAAGGGCTGTCATCTCGCGGGCTTGTTCATTTTCTCCGTCAGCACAAGCAATGGGTAAAAATTCCACCAGAAGCTTGATTGCCATTGCTGCATCGCGATCCGTATCTTCAAAGCGATTGCGGCAGATATAGGCTTCAATGGCGTGGGTTAAGGCATCCATGCCTGTTGCGGCGGTCATGGGGGCGGGCAGGGATTTTAAAAGCTCTGTATCCAGTGCTGCCGCAATCGGAATATATTTGGGATCAACAAAGAATTTCTTTTTGTGGGTCTTGCTGTCAGAGATCACGGCTGCGCTGGTTACTTCCGATCCTGTGCCCGATGTTGTGGGGGCTACATAGAAAGGCAAGAGGGGCTGATCGACTTTCAGGATACCGGCAAGTTGTGCAATAGATTTTTTGCTGGTGCTGGCCGCTGCCATAACCTTGGCGGCATCAATGGCAGAGCCGCCACCCACGGCAAACACGGCGTCACACTGATTGGCCCGACTGGCCTCAAGTCCTGCCTCTACAACAGCAAAGGTTGGGTTGGGAATGATCCCGTCAAAAATGGTAACTTCGCACCCTGACTGTTTCAGAAAAGCCAGCAAATCATCCAACATACCATTTTCATGCAGGAAGCTGTCCGTCACCACAAGAGGGCGCTTGGAGCCATTGCGGACCATGAAATCGGCCAGTTTCAGGGAAGAGTTAGCCCCTGAAAAGAGCAAAGGCTTTTGCGGTGGAAATAATCTTGACGTTAAGGGAAGGGCGAAGGTAATCGGCGTTACAAACATGATGTGAACCTGTTGAGAATTTATATCATTTTTTCGGTGACTGGACTGCTAGGCAATGAGTTAGGTTTGGATCATCGCAAGCATATGTCAGACTTGATAGATGATTAGGGTTTTCTGAACCGGCGAAGTTGGAAATTTAAGAAAAAATTGAAATATTTATTGCCCCAAGGTGCAGCAATCAGCTCGCTTGCATTGAATTTGCCTTTACGCACAACGCCCTTGGCTTTGGAGAAATTCAGAAAACCTTCATGGCCATGATAATGGCCCATGCCGGAAGGGCCAACGCCGCCAAATGGCATATCATCGACAATCACATGGGTCATGACTTCATTGATGCAGACACCGCCGGAATGAGTTTCATTGAGGATTTTCTCTGCTCTGGCATGATCCCAGTCAAAATAATACAGGGCCAAGGGGCGATCGCGCTCATTCACATAAGAAATGGCATCATCGAGCGTATCGAAAGGTACAATTGGTAGGATCGGGCCAAAGAGTTCTTCTTTCATCACCCGCATATCATCGCTGACATTGGTCACCACATGCATGGGCAGCTTTCGCGATCCTTCAAATGTGTCATTTGAGGGATTGATTTCGGTGACAATAGCGCCTTTTTCTGTCGCATCCTTGAGTGTTGCAAGCAGGCGGTCGCGTTGGCGTTCGGTGATGATGGAGGTATAATCTGGATTGTTTTTCAAGGACGGATAATGGGTTGAAAAAGCCTTGGCAAAGGCTTTGACAAAAGCATCGATTTTTGCGCGGGGCACCAACACATAATCGGGGGAAACGCAGACCTGACCCGCATTTATCCCTTTACCAAAAGCGATGCGCTTTGCCGCTTCTTCAATGGGGAATGTGTCATGCACAATGGCGGGAGATTTTCCGCCCAATTCCAGCGTTACCGGGGTTAGATTGTCTGCGGCAGCGCGCATCACAATGCGGCCCACTTGCGTGGAGCCGGTAAAGACCAGATGATCAAAGGGCAGTTTGGTAAATTGCGTTGCGACCTCTACATCGCCATTGATAACCAGCACTTCCTCGTCTGTGAAAGAGTTGGAGAGCATTTCTGCCAGCACTTCACCAGTTTTGGGGGCAAATTCAGAGGTTTTGATCATGGCTCGGTTGCCAGCGGCAAAGGCGCCGACCAATGGGGAGAGGCCCAGAAAAAGCGGAAAGTTCCAAGGCACAACAATGCCAATCACACCAAGGGGTTGGTAATGGACTTTGGTTTTTGATCCAAACAGCATCAAAGGCGTATGGCGCTTTGATTGGCGCATCCATTTGGAGAGATGCTTTTTGTTATAGCGAATGCCTTCCAGCGTTGGCAGAATTTCACTCATCAGGGTTTCTGCATGGGCGCGCCCGTCAAAATCCTCATCCACTGCTTCAATCAGACGCTCTTTATAATCGATCAGAGCGTGATGCAATCGATCAAGGCGCTCAATTCTCTCCTGACGGCTGGGGTTAGGGGCCTTGTTGAAGGCATTGCGCATTTTATTCAAAGAATGCTGCAAGTCAGAGTGAATGCTGTTGGGCTGGATAACAGTGTCAGCGGACATGGCGGTCTCCATGGGGAATGAACTGGTTTGGCGTCACGAAACAGTGTGATGATCTGACGACACTTTGCCACTTATAAATTTGTATCAGAATGTTCGAGCCGGACAAGCTCTTGTCATTTCCGGCCATTGCCCAAAAATGAGGAGATTATCCCTGATAAAATCCTCAATCGCTTGGCGTTAAAAGGCTTTAAAATGTCAAATTGACATCGCTGTTGAGTGAATTGCTCACTGTGCAGATTGCTTTTGCCTGTTTTAAAATGCGCGACGCCAGAGAGGCGTCCTCGACAATCTGTCCCATGATGGCCATGTCAATAGTTTCTATCCGACCGGGTATTTCTGCTGATTTGATGCCCATGAGTTTGACACAGAAGGGATTGAGCGGCACGTCTCGCTGGTTTGCCGCCCATATGATTGATTTGACAATACAGGCCCCTAGCGAGGCAATCATGGTGTCAACCGGTGTCTCATAAGGTGGGTATGATGTTGTTTTCTCAGGGTCAATCAAGGCATAGCGCATATGCTCCGTGCCATCGAAAGAGACATAAATCGGGCCAAAGGATTTTGGTTTTAAAGTCAATCCCATCTTTTTTCCTAAAATAACAGATTGGGCAGATAAAGCGCCAATGCAGGAAAGATTGTCAGCAGCAAAATGGCAAAGAGATGGATAAGCCAATAGGGTACGGTTGCAATGGCGACGCGACCAAGGCTGACTTCATTCTGTGTCAAAGCGGTTAGAACCGATAAATTGAGGCCAACGGGCGGTGTAACCTGACCGATTTCGATGACGATGGTGATGATGACGCCAATCCAGATGGGATCGAAACCCAGTCCGATCAAAAGCGGGAATGTCACCGGCAAGGTCATGATCATCAGCGACAGGCCATCAAAGAAGCATCCTAGCACCAGATAAATCAGAACAATGATGAGCAAAACGCCATAGGCATTCAGACCACTATCGGCGACGGTTGCCAGAATTTGCTGGGGAATGCCCAAAATGCTGACGGATTGCGCCAGAATGGTAGCACCAAGGACCAGAAAGCCGACAACGGAAAAGAGCAAAACAGAATGATAGAGGGCGTCTATCAATTTTTGAAAAGTCAAATCCCCCCAGATTGAGCAAATCAGAACCGCCAGCACCACGCCAACGCCTGCCGCCTCGGTTGGGGTGGCCAAACCGGCGACAATGCTGCCAATCACAGAGATGATAAGGGTCAGCAATGGCCAGATTTGCTTGAAGCCAGCCAAAATTTGCCATAGGGACATCTCTGTGTCATCGCGCGGGGCGATGCTTGGGTTTTTCAGGCTCTTTATCAGCAAATACAGCATGAAAAGCAGGCCGACAAGCAAACCCGGTATGATGCCAGCTGCAAAAAGCCGCCCGATTGATGTTTCGGTCAATGCTCCATAAATGAGAAAGGACAGACTGGGCGGGATAAGCAAACCCAAAGTGCCACCGCCGGCCAGACTGCCGACGATTGTATCTTTGTCATAGCCACGTTTTGACATTTCTGGATAGGCGACAGCGCCAACAGCTGCCGCAGTTGACAAAGATGACCCACTGACAGCGCCAAACACCGTGCAAACGGCAATATTGGTGTGAAGCAGCCCGCCCGGAATTTTTCGAAAGACAGGGGCAAAGGCAGAATAGGCCTTTTCGCTGATGCCGCTACGCAGCAAAATCTCTCCCAATAGGATAAACATGGGAACGGCGCTGAGCGTGAAAGAGTTGAACACGCTCCAAATGGCATCAATGGCCAGAGAGGTGGCGCCATTGGAAAAGAAATACAGAATAATAAGCCCGACCAGACCAAGGGCTGCCCCAAGGGCCACCCCGGTGCTGGCTGTGGCGACAACGCCACCGATGAGAACAAACCAAAAGGACATTATTTTGCCTCATCCATTGGGGGCAGGGCGGCTTCGATCTTTGGATCTTGGCCATGGGGAATGATACCAAACAAACGCGCTGTCAGGATGAAAAGCGTGATGATAAAGGCCAAAGGCATCATCGCCATCCATGGATAAAGCAGGATCCGCGCTGTTTCTGTCTTGATTGATCGTTTGAAGGCAAATTCAAACCAAGGAATTGTCTCAACCAGCAGCCAGCCAAAAAAGACAATCGCAATGATCAGGGCGATGAGGTTTAAGGCCTTGCCTTGTTGACCATGAAAACGATCTGCGATCAGCGAAACCCGTACATGTTTTGCCTGCAAGGTCACCATGGGCAGGCCAAGAAATAATGACACACTTAAGAGCAAGCCCACCACTTCCTCTGTGATATGCAAGGGTGTGTTGGCAAACTTGCGCATCAAGACGCTGGTCACGATCAGCGCAACAATGGCAAACATGCCCAGAGCCGAGGCAATCACACAGGAAAGGGCCAGTTTTTCCAGCCCTTTCGCTATTTTCTTTTGAAGAGCCATTGTCATAGATGCGTTAGCGACCCAAGGCTTTCAGAACACGTTCGCGATAGGCCGGGGCTTTGCCACCAGCTTCCTCGGCAAGCATTTTCCATGTTTCGGTAACGGAAGAGACAAACAAAGTGCGATCATCCTTGGAGAAATCATCTCCCCAAACGATGCCCTGTTCAACCAGTTTTTTACGCGCTGCAAGTTCACGCTCATAATCATCGTCATATTGGTTGGTGCGTTTCCAAAGGGCATCCGCTGCAACGGAGATTGCCTTTTTGGTTTTCTCATCGGTTTCTGCCCAACGATCAGAGGCAACGCCAATCACATAAGGGCCAGAGGCCATCGGATAGAGGAAAGATGCATATTTTGCGACTTCTTGCAGAGAAACGGTATGGGCATAGAGTGCAGGATAAAGCGCGCAATCCACCACGCCGGTTTTCATTGCGACATACATTTCTTCTTGCGGAATGATTTGGGCCGCAACACCAAGGCGGGTAAAGGTTTCGACCTGATCTCGGGCCCAGACACGCAATTTTTTGGATTTCAAGTCTGCAATCGTGTTCACCGCTTCATCACGGCAAAAGACCGAGACGGAAAGCATTGGAATGGCCACATAACCCACAGATGAAACGCCCCAATCGGTGAATTCCTCTTCATAAATTTCGCGGACCACAGGCAGCGCTTTTTCAAATTCTTCAATGGAGCTGATTGTGCCTTGGACCACAACAGAGCTAAGGGCAGGGGCGTCGCGTCCCAGATAATTTGCCCACATCAGGCTCATCTCTACATTGCCTTTTGGCAGAAAGCGCAATGTGTCGGTATTGGGCAGGCCAAGAGAGCCGCCACTATAAAGCTTGAGCTGGTTTTCTCCGGCTAAAGATGTGTTGACGTCAGCGACAAAGCGTTCCAGCTCTGCGCTTTCGGGACGGGTTTCGGGCAGGAAATTGTTGAACCGCCATTCAGCTGAAGAGACAGAAGAGAGACCGGCCATAAGACTGGTAACGCCAATGGCGAGGGAATAGGCTAGTTTTTTCATGATGAGGCTCCTTTTCAAGATATCCCAACAACACAAAAGCCTGACGTGATCTGTATTGTTCAGGGGATCGGATAGTCAGATCCAGTGAAGACACCATATCTTAGTTGGTTCTTGAATTTTCGCAAACTATGCCTCATCTGTGCACAGAGCGGGAAAAAAGCAGAGCTGATCTGCAAAGAACCCGTTGGTTTCATCAACTCTTTGATGAGCTTGGAAAAATATCGCAAGATTGTCGTATTTTGATGAATATTTTTCTCAAGAATTGCTGTTTGGCGGATGTTCAAAAAACACGCCCTATCACACATAGACTTTGCTAAAAAAAACAACAAAAAAGGGTCTTCTGAACTTAATCAGAAGACCCTAATATGGCTCCCCAGGCCGGACTCGAACCAGCGACCCAGCGATTAACAGTCGCTTGCTCTACCAACTGAGCTACTGGGGAAAACTCTTGAACTGCTAAGGC
>JAOXSG010000815.1 GCA_025800105.1 Cohaesibacter sp.
CATTGACAAGATTTGCAGGTGAGATGTCGGATTCCGATGATGATCGGAGGTCCAGGCGAGAAGCAAGGGAAGCAGAAGATGCCCAGAAAGGAGTTTCTGAGGTCATCAAAGAATCCAAGAAGAAGAGACGCAAGCGTGACAAGGAGAAGAAGAAACAGGCCAGTACACCGGGAAGTAAGTCCCAGGTGGATGATGAAGACGGGTTTGAGGAAATTCCGGTCGAGCCGGAACCTCCACGTTCCAAACCGCCGGTCAGGACACCGCCTGTGCCTATGACCAATCCAAAGCAGGTGAAGAAAGATCATCTTAAGGATGAGAAGCCTGAGAAGGGCAAGAAGGGCAAGGGAAAAGGAGGAAAAGGAAAAGACAAAGGCAAGGGCAAGGGCAAGAAGGGCAAAGGCAAGAGTGAAGTTGCAAGCCCATCACGACCAAGAAGCCGTCCTGCTGAACCTCCGACTCCACCGCCGACACCAGCGGGATTGGGGACCTCTTCAAGGATGCTTGCAGATTTGGGAGGGAGTCCCAACACAGAGCCCAAACTGGACTTGCCCAGTTCAGGGTTTACGCGTTCTTCAACGCGTAAATTGCGTTGTGATTTTTGTAGGGTCAAGGGGCACATAGCCCGTTTCTGCCCTCGTG
>JAOXSG010000817.1 GCA_025800105.1 Cohaesibacter sp.
AAAGTTTTGTTCAGAATTTTCTAACGCAGCGATCGCTTCAAATTTTGACTTTTAAGCCGACTTATTCCGTTGAAATGCATGGAAATCAGGCGATAGCTGGAAGAGAATTTAAAAAAGGTGAACCTAAAACGTCTCACAAGGACAACAAGCGTTTATTTGTGCCCAAAGCTAAAACTTTGGAGCGGCTAGGCGCCTTTTAGCTTTGCGTGCAGTGTTTGAAGAAATTCGCTTGTTGTGGTCACGTTCCTCGACTTTCGTCTCTTCACTGCGGCTTCCTACAATTCAGAAGTGCTCCAAGCTAAAGATAAAGGCACAGAGTTTCCAGATACAGACGGTTAATATACTTTTTAATGGATGAAAAGAGCCGGTCAAAGTCAGTGGAATAAATTTTTTCGCAAGTTCGCTTAAACTCGTTATGTGCAAAGCTTCACAACACACAGTGATGCAGGCGAACAAATCTATTTGTTTTGAGTTTTAATTACAAATTAAGTTTTGTCAATG
>JAOXSG010000628.1 GCA_025800105.1 Cohaesibacter sp.
GGACGTTGACACGTGGATCGCCAAGGTGGGGGATTTCCTCTACCTCACTGAGGCGAATTCACGGCAACAGGTTGCATATGCAGCAACCCTTCTCCAGGAGGCAGCAGCTGACTGGTGGATGGCGTTGTTGCGGGAGAGAGCAGGACGCCGCCCAGATGATTGGGCTGAATTTACAGTGTTGTTGGCTAAACGATTTGGCAGTAGCACCAGGATTGACAGGGCAAGAGCAGAGCTGCGTAACATCCGCCAAGGTCAATCAGAAACCGTGCGCAGCTACTCTACACGGTTTGAATCCCTCCTGGGTAAACTGCCAACGTTTGATCGCGAATGGGCCAAAACCCAGTTCGTGTGGGGACTACACCAAAGAGTGGCTGAACTGGTGACAATAGCCTCCCCCAGTGATCTCCATGCCGCAATCAACCACGCAGAAAAAGTGGAAATGGCACGCAGTTTTGCTGCTAGTGGCCAACAAGGGCAAAAACAGAGTAATCCCAACAGGGG
>JAOXSG010000848.1 GCA_025800105.1 Cohaesibacter sp.
TTTCTCAGAAGAAGCAGTTATCGTTACCGGCAAGGCCGCGGAGCAACCCTCGAATTGCCAAATACAACAAGACTACGGCGACCCAGTGTGACAACAAAACCCATAAAGGTCATTTCCAATGCGCGGGGCAACCATGGGATTTCCAAACACAATACGGCTACGGTGACACAAAATGTCAAGCAAGCACTTGACCTGTAAAAACACAAGGAAAACATAAAAAGCATAAAGTTGATCAACTTTATGCTTTTCTTTTTGGCAATTTTACCTATGAATTTACACACAAACGACGTCAAGCATAAAGTTGGTCGCGTTTTTAAAAATATATATTATATTTCTTTTGAAACGTGACCAACTTTATGCTTGACGCCGTTTGTGTGTAAATTCACAGGAAAAATTGCCAAAAAGAAAAGCATAAAGTTGATCAACTTTATGCCTTTTGTGTTCTCCTTGTGTTTTTACAGGCAACCTCGACCCTGGGATTGCCAAACACAATAAAGCCACGGCGACCAAGTGTGACAGCAAAACCTATGAAACTTCATTTCCAATGCGAGGGGCAACCCTCGGATTGCCAAACACAATAAGGCTACGGTGCCCAAGTGTGAAGCGTCATTTCCAACAAGCGGAGCAACCCTGG
>JAOXSG010000865.1 GCA_025800105.1 Cohaesibacter sp.
GCTGATTCAGAGAGTGAGGGGAAATTGGCGGGGGAGGGCGTAGGAGGGACGGATTCCGAGGTAAGGGCAGCAGGGTCAATTGGACTGGCAGGGATAAAGATAGACCGCCGAGTGGCGTAGGTTTTCCAGTTGCCTGGTTCGCGCGGTGATTTTTGTTTAGTGAGGGCAAGCAGAGCGTCTTGTAGCTTCTCAGCACAACGTTGCGGTACCCAGTCCGGGATGGCTGGCAGTGGGTCTCCAACTTGCCGTTGCTTGAGCTGATTAAAGTAGAGAGAGGCACGAGGGAGGGAAAGGTGAGAGGTTATCATGTTAGCCATTTTGTGCCGAGGCTTGGCGTTTTGGTGGAAGACAATGATGCGGTAAAGAGGATGCACAACGATTCGGTCGTGGTAGTTGGCAACTTCATCAGGGAGAGAGGCAAAGGTGTCACGTTCGCCAGCGTCATAGAGGTCTTGGGGGTAATACCAAGGGTCCGGCACGTATCCGGAGTTGGCATTGGAATTTTTACCCCCGTGGGCCTCGAAGACAGGGTGCCAAGTCCAGATGACTCGCCATGGTAGGGGGTTGGGGTTGCCGGAGGGGGGATCAAAATCCCAGTGGGGGAGAGAGGACATGAAACCATCGAGAATGTCATCATGAGCGTTGATGAGTGCAAGGTCTCCCTTGTGGATTAAACTAGGCGGGAGTGAGGAGTAGTCATCTCCAGGGAACCAAGGTACTTGTCGAGCATGAACGGTGCGGTAGGAGTAAGGGATTCTCAGCCATTTTTCCACGTCACTGGTGGGACCAGACATGGTGAGAGGCTCGGTCATAGTGGGGGGGAGCAACTGTTGCGGAGGAAGAGAAGGCAGGAAAGAAGGGAGTAGGGGAGAGGAGAATGTAGAGCCAATGGTGTCCAATCAAGAGACCAGC
>JAOXSG010000878.1 GCA_025800105.1 Cohaesibacter sp.
GGGAAGAAAAGGCCCAAAAAATTCAAATCATCAACACTACCTTAGGGCCGCCCGTGAAGGCGAAAACTCAATAAGCTCAAATCACTAGAAATAGATTGGGGCCAGCTGTGGCAAATCAATGAAAGAAAGAGCTCAAAAACCTCAAAAAACGCTCAGATTACCAGAAATAGATTGGGGCCAGCTGTTGCAAAGCAATGAAAGCAAAACTCAAAAACCTCAAATTATCAGAAATGGACTACAGCGGTCCATGAATGCAAAAGCTCAAAATCCTCGAATCGTTGGGAATAGATTCAGCCACCAAATCAATGAGCAACCAAAAACATAAAAATCTCAAATCATCAGAAATACATTAGGACGGACATGAAGGCAAAAAAGCTCAAAAATACGACCCTCGAATCTGCATGTCAGTGAAAGATTACGACCTGGAATGGGTGCGGAGTAGTTTTTTTTACCCTTGATTCTCTTCCACCACTATAAATGCTTGCGGAGTAGTTTCGCCCGGAATAAGAATA
>JAOXSG010000891.1 GCA_025800105.1 Cohaesibacter sp.
CCCTTGTTTGGAGAAAATGTCACGCAATCAAAATGGCAATGTCACAGCATTGAAAAGTGTCACGCAATCAAAACGGAAATGTCACAGCATTGAAAAGTGTCACGCAATCAAAACGGAAATGTCACGCCATCAAAACGACAATGTCACAGCGTTGGATGGAGTATCTTGCAGCCCATGAAGACGGTGAGGTGAAGGTAAACCAGGAGCATTTTATCAGGATCCCTTTCTATCAATCAATGTCTCATTGGTACCATGTTCGCAAGGTGGGTTCAACGTTGAATAAACCAGACGTTTGACAGAGGTCATAGAATTGTGGGGAGACTACAGCGGCTTGCGCGAGGCCTTGTAGATCTCGATGTCTCAGAGCTTGAATCACTATTGATTGGATTTCTTTGTTTTCGAAGAACTGATCGGGTCTGTTTAGGACGATGTTGAGAACCTCACTGTAAATGATTATTTTCTGGGGGGTGAAATCCCACTCTGGGAGACTGGTGATGACATCATAGTGCCCTTTCTCGTGCAGCAGGACGAGTTGTTTGTCTGGGGTGGTGGGCGATCCGAAACTCGTGATGGAAAAGGCACGGTCGACATTCATCAGGAGGATCTGGTAGTCAGAGAGGGAAGGCACTTGGCTGAATTGGGTCAACTCGTTGTACCCGCAGGGACCCAATGGCACTTGGGCGTCGCGATGGAGTTGCAAGGCCTGATCTTTCTGTATCTTTCTTCCATCTCTGAACGATTTCCATTGAGGGTGTTGGTCCACAATGGCTTTGGCGGTGACTAGAGCGCAGGCACAGCATGAAACATCGGTATTTCGGATTTGCACGATGTCTTTCTTTTGGGATTTCGGGAGGCTCAGAGTGCAAGGACGATCGAAATCGTCCATGGTGACGTTGAGTTCTGACGGGGACGCGAGTTCCTCTTGCGAGATACTGCTGGGGGTGGGTTGATGTTCTTCTTTGGATGTCATGGTAGAATGGAACGTTTGGTGGGCTGGTGCACTTTTTTAATTGGGAAACCCAGC
>JAOXSG010000955.1 GCA_025800105.1 Cohaesibacter sp.
TGAGGTTACCATAGCTGAGATGAACAACCATAGGGTTGAGGCCGAAGTCCGACAACGTAACTTAGAACAAGAATTATCCCAAGAAGTTCACATGTTCAACCATGCTCGACACATCATCAGTGAAATGCGAACTGCATTCAATATTGAGGATCAAGGATGCATTAGACGGATTGAGATGTTGGAGACCGAGAGGAATGAGTATGCTACAGAAGTGGTTGGAATGGGTAACCGAGCTGCAGCCGTTCTACAAGAGAGAAACATGGAATACGGTGAGGAATTAGCCAGAGTCCGACAGAGATCTGAAGCTTACCTAGGCCATCAAAATGAAGAAATCACGAGATTGAAACATGAACTATTGATGGCGAATAGCGAACTACAACAGAGTATCCAAACTAGGGCACATTTGATTCAGGCTGAAAGAGAAATGGCTAACATGAATGAAATGATGAACAATGAGATAGCCGTTCAGAGAACTAGCATCAAGCATCATGAGTCGGAAGTATCCTTAATGCAAAGTTCAATGAAGGACAGACATGCTATCTTCAATTCAGAGCTGATGAGTCTTCAATCCACCATCCAAAGTCAAAGGGAGATGCAGATTCAAAGGGCTGGATTTACTGAAGAGGAAGTTATGTCCTTC
>JAOXSG010000957.1 GCA_025800105.1 Cohaesibacter sp.
GCTGGCCATATTCATTGGCCGGTCTATTGGTTCTCAATATATCTTTAGGTTTGATATCATCTGCCTATGCGCAAGCCAGATATCAGGACGAAAATATTGATTATGAGACGACATCGGCCATTTTTATGGGCCATGATGCCGACGATTTGAGGCGCTATCAAACAAAGCCTCAAGCCAAATCTGGGGTAAACTCTCAGACAGAAGCCTTAGATGGCGAAACGGCTGCCATACCGCCATTTCCGCTAAACAGGGTGAAACCACCTGTTGCCGTGCCGAACAATCTGGTGGGGCGCTGGACCGTGCGCCATGTCAGAACGCCAAAGAATGTTTTACGCAAAATGAGCCAGCTCTTGCCCAATCCGGCAGTGCTGACCCTGCGCCAAGATGGGCAGTTCACTATGACCGCTGGCTGCACGCAAAATCTTGGTACATTGCGCTGGGATGAGGGGCGGCTGTCTTTAGGGATGGTCTTGAGCGAAGACAATCAATGCAATGCATCACAAAAGCAACTGGAAGAACATATTCTGGACA
>JAOXSG010000972.1 GCA_025800105.1 Cohaesibacter sp.
GATTACGGTACGAAAATTAACTTAAAAACTACCGTTGTTTCTTTCCAAGTGTTCACGTTCCTTGATAATATGTCATATTAATCGGGGATTTGTGAGAACTTGAATCGTTATGCAATTATTAACTGTTTACTTTGGTCCCAGTCGCTCTCCAAAATCAAACCGTTACAGTTTGCAGAAAGCAAACAATTTCAAACATCTCCGATTAGTTCCATAAGGCGTTTGCCTATAGTCATTAACAGAAATCAAATTAGATACAAAAATGTTTTTCCAACATCTCGTAAATTTGAACTGAAATAAATGTTCAAAATTGGGCGTGGCATGTCACGTGACGTACAAACAAAGTTCGTAAATGCCAAAAAGAAATATTTTCAAGAAATAGTTTTCTCCTTTGAAAGCTTTTAAAGATTTCCTTGAACGTATTTTGAGCCAGACCACCCCCCTCCAAATCTAGCGCGACCCATTCCTTAATTCACTTGAGTGGCCTTGATCATGGAAATGGATTACAACTTGAAAAAATTGGGCCAAGTTTTTC
>JAOXSG010000980.1 GCA_025800105.1 Cohaesibacter sp.
CCCTTCGAATTAGCGCCCCCTTCTCGCCTTAGAAAATTAAATAAGCGCCCTGATTAGTCCTATCCGCACCAGAACTATAATCTCATCTCACAAGTGTTGTTTCAAAAACAGACAAACTACAGTCATGAAATCTAGATCTGCCCTCCGACAGAAACTCGCACTGATTTTCAAAAATCTCGCGGGTTTGGAAGCTTGTCGCCAACTATCACTCGGCTTCCGCCTGACTTTTTCAACTCAAGATCAGGAAAGCCATGCATGTCATGCATATTTAATGAAAACAGCCTCTATTAATTAAAGCACCTCAATTTGACGCTATCATTTATAGTATTGCTTCTTTGCCTTTTTGTCGCATTCTCGTAGCATCAATAGGCCATTTCCGAGTTGCCTTCTGCCTCTGTTTCAAACCGAGTCCAAGTGCGAAATCTTTCATATGAAAATGAGTATGATTTGCATTCGAATGGACTTGTGAGTAAAACTCATTTTCATATGAAAGGTTTCGCACTTG
>JAOXSG010000981.1 GCA_025800105.1 Cohaesibacter sp.
AGTCGCCCACAGCCAAATACTCAGTTTTTTCAGAGATTATCGGATGTGCGTTCGCGCTCCACGTCTCCAAGGCTGCATCATACGCCACTGCTTTCTGGCGTATCCGTTGCACAACAGCGTGCCCAAATGGCTGAGCAATTGGCGTCGAGCGCGGTTAGTGGCGTAGGCGAAGTTTCACAGCGAATACACTATGCGCAATCTGTTGCTGAAACTGCAATTTCAGAGGCGCGGATTATACGTAAAACTGTTGAGGAAGAAATGGCCCAGATCTGTGCTCATGCAGACGCCAGCGCATCAACAGTAGCCCATGATCTATCAAACAAGATCGATCAGGTGGCGGCAGGAGCTGAGCAAATCGCGTCGCGCGTTGTTGGGGATACTTCCCGACAACTGGAATCCGGACTCAGAGCGGTTACGACTAGTACCGCCGCGACTGCAGAGATCACAGCACGCACAGCGATTGAAGGCGTTAGGCAGGAAATGCAGAGTCAATTCGACCATGAGAGGGAGGCCAATCGTCTTCAAGTTGCAAACATGAAGAGACAAATGAATGATATATCTACAGAGCTACAAAAATTGACTCAACAATTGATTGCGTTCAAACCTGTTTCTGAACATGCTGTGGGGGAAAAGGGGAGACAGATCACTGCAGGATATTATGAACAGTTTGCAGTGCACACAGCAAAGACTGAGACACTAGCTAATGCTGTGTCAAAAGCTGATAAGTCTGCCACTGAAACCTCAAAATCAATGCAGGATCTAGTTATTGGTGTAGAAAATCTTGGGGAACATTTTAAAGCAATGCAAGAAAAACTGGATGCAGAAATTCAAAAAAGGGAGCAGGCAACGCTTAATGCATTATTAGCAGAAGCTCCTCACCCTAATGCGGCAGCTGAAAATCCAGCAAGGCCAGCACCAGTCAGTACCCTTGGTTTTTCTGATCTTACCCCAAGTCCGTCAACAATGCATGTCTCAGAACCTTCTGTAATTGATTTGTATTCTGTACCCATATCTCAAGAATCAAGCCAAGAGACTTCAAGACTCACAGATGAGCAGACACAGGATATGGAGGTACGATTTAATGCTATAAGAGGAAATTCTATGCACTCCGCGTT
>JAOXSG010000644.1 GCA_025800105.1 Cohaesibacter sp.
GCCTAACAGTTGGGAGGGTGGCTCATACCCAACGACCTCTTCAAGCACGATCCGTCCGGATGAGGAAATTTGCAAAGCCTGGGCAACTTTGGAGCATCTTTATCTGAGGAAGTTAGAAGCTGAAGAAAGACAACTCACCCAAGGAGATCAGACTTCCATGGAAGTGATTGCCAGCATTGGAGGTCAGTGTCAAGAGATTGAGCAGAGGATTGGACAGCTCCAGGAGCAAACGACTGAGGAGGTGTTGACCAACCAATCAGTTTCGGTCGATGAGGTGCGTCGGAATCTTGACCTGTGGAGACCGGCGTTGATGTCAGAATACAACTCCTTGAAAGAACTTGGAGCAATTTGTCCTGTGAGCTCAGCTGAAGTTGAAGCACTCCACGAGAAGTTCATTGTGGAGACGTTGCCGACCTTGTTAGTGGCAGTTCGAAAGCCGTCAAAGCTCAAAGCTCGTGTGGTTGCGTGTGGCAACTTCGCTCAACCTTGGAAGGAAGAGAGCTTTGGTCAGAGTTCAAATTCTGCAGGAGGTGTGGACACCATCACAGTTCGGGCTTTGGCTTCAATTGCCTCAGACCGTGGGTTATCACTGCTCACGGCTGACATCAAAACAGCCTTCCTTCAGGCGCCACGGCGTCCTACGCCAGGTAGAGTCACGGTATTGACTCCACCAAGCATTCTCCGTGAAGCCCAATGCTTGGAGATGAAGGATGAAGTTTGGGTGGTGGAAAAGGCCATGTACGGCCTGGCAGAAAGCCCCAAAGACTGGGGGGATTTCCGGAATTGGAAAATGTCGGA
>JAOXSG010001000.1 GCA_025800105.1 Cohaesibacter sp.
TGGAAAATCATAAAAAGTCTTCCATTTCATGAATAAATAACACTGCATAATACTGGCAGATGATTCACTTGACAAGGGGTCTTTGATCCATAACTTAACCAGCATTTTGACTATAAACAACAACTTATATGCAACTTATAATGCAAATTAATCGCATTTAATTAAGTTCGAGTCAATTTCAAAACACGTTTATCAACAGAGTTGATTCCTTTAAGCTGCTAAATTTAAGGCTACCCAGCAGTACTCCAATATTTAAGTCACTTACCTGGCATTTACTTTCAGTTGCTGTCCATGGACCACGGTTTATGATCAGTTCTTGGATGACAAACGGAATCCGGTTTCGAGCTTTTCCCGAGTCAGTACTAATTATGCTCGGCAGATTATGCTCTTGAAGGCAATCAAATCACTTGACACCACATTCACTGTTGTCCAGGAATGTTTGCTACCAAACTTTCTCGTCGATCGTGGAAAGTGTATGCCGACTGTCAAATCACTATACTCGCCTGCGCCGGAATATTTTTCTCCAGTTGGCTGTCATAAGATGG
>JAOXSG010001005.1 GCA_025800105.1 Cohaesibacter sp.
AGTCACAACAGGAATTTCAAAGGCATCGCAGAAACGCACAAACCGCGCCGCCTTACGTGAGGCATCCGAATCCAGAACACCGGCCAAAACCATTGGCTGATTGGCAACAAAGCCAACAGTCCGCCCTTCAATGCGACCGAAACCGGTAATAATATTCTGCGCAAACGCTTCCTGAATTTCGAAGAAATCGCCCTCATCCACCGTTTTCAGGATCAGCTCTTTCATATCATAGGGCTTGTTGGGATTATCCGGCACCAAAGTATCCAGCGAATCCTCAATACGATCCCAAGGATCATAGCTCTCAATTTCCGGCACATCTGCAACATTGGAAGAGGGCAGGAAGTCAATCAGACGACGCATTTGCAACAAAGCTTCTACATCATCATCATAGGCCCCATCCGCAATTGAAGATTTGGTGGTGTGAATAGACGCCCCACCCAATTCTTCAGAGGTAACTTCCTCATTGGTGACGGTTTTCACCACATCAGGACCAGTGACAAACATATAGGAGCGATCCCGCACCATGAAGATGAAGTCTGTCATGGCAGGTGAATAAACATCACCACCGGCACAAGGACCCATAATCACAGAAATTTGCGGAATAACACCAGACGCCATCACATTGCGCTGGAAAACTTCGCCATAACCGCCAAGGGCTGCAACCCCTTCCTGAATACGCGCGCCACCTGCATCAAACAAACCAATGATGGGAGCACGATTTTTCAGGGCCATATCCTGAATTTTGATAATCTTCTGGGCATGTGTCCAAGACAAAGATCCCCCAAGAACCGTAAAATCCTTGGCAAAGATATAAACAACACGGCCATTCACCGTACCCCAGCCAGTGACAACTCCGTCACCGGGCATTTTGACATTTTCCATGCCAAAATCGGTACAATTATGCTGAACGAACATGTCATATTCTTCGAAAGAATCTTCATCAAGAAATGCTTCAATACGTTCGCGCGCTGTCAGCTTGCCTTTTGCATGTTGGGCATCAATGCGCTTCTGACCACCGCCAATGCGGGCCTGCGCCCGGCGTGCTTCAAGCTCATCTAGGATTTTGGACATGGTAGAGCCTTCTTCAAAGATTTATCATTGTTATGCTGGTAGCACGGATCAGCGCGGCAACAAAGTTGGTCGATGGACGGACCCTATGGGAGAAAAGGCTAAGTCAGGGGATAAAATGCTACACTTTCGTCTTTTTCACCCACTCAAAGCGACAAACGCACCCCATCAGGCCTTAAAGGCATCAATAATCACACCCGCAGCATCACAATCTGAACGGCGATAAACCCGGCGCTTGGTTGCTTCATCATCCTCGCCCCACATTTCCACATTCCAGTCCTCATCCACCATAGCCGCATCCCACATGGCATCGCGGGACAAATGGGACGACCAATAGGCTAAGGGAAGCAGTGCAGAGCCTGTAAGCGTCATCAGCGAATGCACCGCCCCAAGCTGAAAAATATCCAGATCCGACCAGATAGCCCGCAGAGCCTTGCCCAAATCCGGGCTTTGCTCCACGGCCAAAATACCGCTAGCCTGCACAAATTTGCCACCCAGACGCTCCCCGGCCCAATCCAGCACCGGTTTCCAATGCATCGCCTGACGCTCAACCAGACGCTCCGGGTGACTGGCCGGATAGCAAATAAAATCATTGCCCATATAAGAGACAATCTCATCCAGCATGGCGCCACGCGCATCCTCAACCCCATCAATGATGGAATTGACAAGCCGGGTCAGCGGCATGGTGGCCGGATCAATTTTTGTCTCTTGCGCGGCCCATTCCGCCGCCAACCTTTCCGCAATCATGCGTTTGGGAACAGCAATGACTTTCTTGGCCGGGCTCTTGATAGAACGTCCATCCAGCAACACCAGAAAAGCACCGCCCTCTTCGCCCACGCTCACCTCTTTATAGAAGCGTTTGGGCAAATCATTTTTCATCATTTCCTTGGCGCGCATCATCGGCGTTTCGGTGCTGTCCTGTTGTCCGGGCACAAAATCACCAAACAAAGCCTGACGCTCCTCTGCGCCTTTTTTCGT
>JAOXSG010001051.1 GCA_025800105.1 Cohaesibacter sp.
TGTCCAAAAACGGTACTGTCATGAGTTGTGGCCCATTTGCCATCCCGTACCATGCACGAAGTCCCCGAATTAAGAGGTGCTTCTATACTTAGAGAAATTTGCTTTGAGGTTGCGGGAAGAGCTCTATCGTGGATCGTCCATTTTTTTTTTCCCGACATGCTTTGCGGTGGTTGCAAGGCAAAAGATAGGCCCGAATGGCGTACATAGCCGTATCCAATGAATGAAGTGGAATGACGGGCTCTTCCTGGCAGCCCATCAGTGTGGAGAAGCCAGGCAAAGCTATGGGAGAGCCTCGGTGGGATCGCCGCAACCGTTTCCTGGGAGGTCCGCACCAAAATGGCGGAAAATTGCACTCAAGATGGGTGTTTTAAGTGCCAATTTGAAAAAGAAATTTAAGGGTTTGCCGTTTTTCTTGCAGCTAAACCAAGTGTTCTCCTTCAGAATGGTGTTCTGGGACTAAGAGTTAATCAGCAATAGTAACTGGGGCAAGCTGGGTCCATTTTAAACCACGAAAAACACAGATCAGTCAGAGAACATCACTTACGCCCTTTTTCCACCAGGGCCTTCATTTGTGAGTCAGGCGTGAGAAATTGGTTTGCAGGCGTGATTTGATGTGGGATCAAAGGTTTAGACTCACAGGCGTGAGACTCACGCCTTAAGCATGAGAGTTGGTAGGTATACATATCCACAGAGAGGCTCTTTATCCACTGTTCCCAGATCAAACTG
>JAOXSG010001056.1 GCA_025800105.1 Cohaesibacter sp.
AAAGGTTGTTATGATGCTGTTTGAATTTGCATGCTACTTGTTCCGCTTTAACTATGTTTACCCACAAGGGCTTTAATCCCGGCAAACTGGTCTTTGCCTCTCCCCTACTATTGCAATTCCAAAGTATGAGCGTTTCTGTGACACGGCAAGGAGCCCTGCCTGACAGAGAGAATGATGAATTGTATGGAAACTCATGGAGGGTCATTCCAACCGTGAAGGACAAAAGTTTTGGGATGTTGTATGAAGAAGTGGCGTTTTTGCATGATATTTGATTCATTTTGTTTGATTAAACTTCAGCCTGGATTGTTGTCCAGGCTGGCTGTGCTTCAGTGCATGGTGCGAATCGTTTGGGTGCCAATTCTTTGCTTGACTTGGTAGTTTTTGGACGTCAGGCACGGTAAGCTTGTTTTGCAACTTGGGGGGCGGAAGGATGTTGGAAATTAGTTTATAATCAGAAGTAGGCATGTTTCAACTGGGTTCATTCCACCCGGTGGCTTTGTGGTTGCTTTGAGAAGGGTGGCTCGTGATGTACAAATCCCAATTTCAGGAAAACATAAATCATGGCGTTCCATTTCAGGACATCGCAAGACAAATGGTACATGACTTGGATGTGGTTCTTATTGATGGGCTTCGCAAAACCGGCGATGCCCCAGGGCACAAGCCACGATTGTTGTTGTTGGTGGTTCTTAGAATTCTTGTTGTTGTTGTTGTTGTTGTTGTTGGTTCTTCGATTTCTTGTTGTTGTTGTTGATGTTGTTGGTTCTTAGATTTCTTGTTGTTGTTGTTGTCGTTGTTGTTGTTGTTGTTGATGTTGTTGGTTCTTAGATTTCTTGTTGTTGTTGTTGTTGTTGTTGTTGTTGTGTCGAGGT
>JAOXSG010001059.1 GCA_025800105.1 Cohaesibacter sp.
TCCTTGTATGACGTCAAACGTTAATTAGACCCATTCTTCCTGTTGTGCGGCGGCGGGTCAAATCAAAGCCAAAATTGCGGACTTTGACAGACTGTAGAAAATCAAGGAAAAATGCCACGCTAAAAATTTTTTCACTGACATTATTATGAAATTAAGGAGAATTCATTAGGCGAAAAAAAATTTGGCGTAGCATTTTTCCTTGATTTTCTACAGTCTGTCAAAGTCCGCAATTTTGGCTTTGATTTGACCCACCACCGCGCAACAGGAAGAATGGGTCTAATTAGTGTTTGACGTCATCTAAGGAGTTGAAGCGGGAAATTCAAAAGAAGAATGTGTGCATAAGCTCTGATGGGTAAGACTAAAATCATCGAAAACAATGAGTGAATTTATCATCCAAGAACGACAATAACACAGTATACCTAGAAAAAGTTGCTGTTTCTCATGCTAAACAATTTTTTGGTAACACGAGGCTAAAAACGAAAAAAAAAATAGCCACTTTAAAGGTGATTGTACCTGG
>JAOXSG010000648.1 GCA_025800105.1 Cohaesibacter sp.
GCCACTTATTTCACTACGATTTTATCGACTTTAATAAATAATGTAAATGTAAATCATGGAAAAAGAGGGGTTTGGACTTTCAAAAGTGATTACAAATGACTTGCTGAACTCAATAATTGCTTCAAATCAAGGGCCTAATGAGCTACTGCTTATCAGTAGTAGTTCCTATTTCATTACTATTTTACATTTTTACACACAAACGAAATTGTTTTACTCGATTATAACCTCACTACCCTTTTGTGTACCACAATCAAAAAAGACACCCCTTTCGGGCAGAGAATCCCAGTATAACCAATAGCCCACCCCACACCCTTCGGGCACAGCCTCCCCGTGTAGCCCCCCTCCCCCCTCCCCCCTTTACACTGTCGGGGGCCTCGCCTACAAATTCGTCAGCAAAATTTTACAGAAAAAAGGAGAAATTTGGCCAAAATTCCCTGGGGTAATGCAGACCGATCATGCAGACCTCATGTTAGTTCAATAACATCTATAGATTTCAGTGACAGTCATCTCTAACAGCTCATCAATTAGCGGGTTCCTTGTCTGACTTAACGTCT
>JAOXSG010001067.1 GCA_025800105.1 Cohaesibacter sp.
TGAGACTTCCTACTGTTGATCCGTACTCTGCTGAAGTACCTGGCGAAATGTGCTCTCACACTGTACTGTGTGGTGACTTATATATGTGCTTGTGTAGACGCTAGTAGAATGGTATTTTGGGACCATTCAGTCCTCCGTTAGCCGGGGAAAGCTTTGATACTTGTAGCAAAGCTGCTAGATTGGTTCTAGCGGATACACAAGTTTTTAAACCTAGCTGACCTGCTTTACTATCAGTGAGGAAGCTTGGGTCCACTGAGAACGATGGGGAAATTAATATCTAACATGCTTGGCTTGTGATGAGGTTATCCTACTTGATGGTTAACTTAATATGTGGTAGCTTGTTTAAATGCGATTTGAATGCGAAGTACAATGATGTTGATAATTGTGGGGAATGCATTTTGTTTTCTTTCTTCTCTTCTTAGGTTAGTACTGGTCCTGGTTTGTTCGTTTGTTGCTTCATTTTCAACTTTGTCACTAGTTCTTTGGTTGGATTCTTTTCCT
>JAOXSG010001076.1 GCA_025800105.1 Cohaesibacter sp.
GCCTTGCTGCATATGAAACGCAGTCTTTGGAATGTCTGCTATCTTCACGGCTAGTTGATGGTAGCTGGAGGCCAAATCAAGCGTCAAAAAATGATTCGCACGTCCTAACCTATCCAACAAATCATCAATTCTGGGCAACGGGTACCGGTCTCATATAGTCTGTTTGTTCAGTGCACGATAATCAATGCACATGCGCCAACGCCCGTCCTTCTTCGGTACAAAGAGAACAGGTGCTCCATATGGGCTCTGCGAAGGGCGAATATGTCCTTGAGCCAGCAAATCATCGATTTGCGCTTGCAACTCTTCGTGCTCCTTCGGACTGAGGCGATAAGGGGGTTTGTTCGGAGGAACAGCCCCTTCCTCGGTTTTAATTTCGAATTCGACCTCGCGTTTAGGAGGTCTGCCCTTCGGGAGTTGTTCAGGAAACAATTCCTTGAACTCCTCCAATAGCTGGTTCAGTTCTCTTTGTACTTCCTTTGGCGCTTCTGAACAAATTTTCTTTCTCGTCTTTGCAACCGGTGGTGTCTTCCTCACTGCTCCTTTTGCTTTCATCTGTTCCCGTTTAACCCTTTGCGTCATTCCTTGTTCTTTTTGCGGATTGGTTGGACGTACGAATGCTAAAAATACTGGTTCTTCACGGCGTAGACATTTCTGTAGTGTCTTCGAGCTGATCAATTGATACTGCGATTTGACTCTTCTTGAGACTG
>JAOXSG010001078.1 GCA_025800105.1 Cohaesibacter sp.
AGAGCAACCATTTGTGCGTATTTCCTACGCCCAAAACATTTGCGTTGGCAACGTGTTTGGATAAGACAGCCAAAGAAGAAGATCGAAGGACATTAATTGATCAGACGGTATTGCCCCCTGGAAAAGCAAAAGATCCCGTCGAGATTCAAGCCCTGAGATCTGAAAGGGTCGTTGTGATTTCTGATCTTCCATTGTCATGGAAATCGAATCAAAATAATCTGAATGACATCTCCAGCATCATCACACAATGGGGATGGAATAACGTTCAGCATTATTGTCCATCGGACTATGACCCCAAGGCTGATTATCTAACCCAGCCATGCAACCTCGTTGCCGAGATTCTGGAAAATGCAAGTCCGGAAGATGATATCAAGAGAGCCACCATCCATGTCTGGATTGCCATGACGGACGTCATTGATTACAGGACCAAAGGCGGTAGTGTTCACTTCGCCATCAAGGATCTAAGTAATGAGATGACAAACTACTTCATGCAGTGCCTGCAAAGAGTGCATGATGC
>JAOXSG010001084.1 GCA_025800105.1 Cohaesibacter sp.
GGTCGAGTTAACCCAGCACAAATGTCCAGAAAAATCTGATTGCCAGAAATCGCAAAATGCGAAGTAGTGAATTTATCTTGCATCGGTGAAATCATTGGCATCTCGACTACATCGGGAAGCGCTGTTGCATCCAAAGTCAAATTCGCACCTTCGGCCTCCGAGACAGAAGGCAATGGGGGCATGGTTGATTCCTGCAAATCATCCGGAACTGCCTCATCAGGCCACTCAGGGGCAATCAAAGCGGATGGTTCACTACCACCATGATGTGAAACCTCACCTGTCGAAAGTCAGTGAGTCGTCGATTGATGTTGCAAAGCTCCATGATCTAAGCCACATGCCACACCAATCACTGGGTATGCACAAGAATGTTGAAACTTGCACTGTGTTCCCAATGTGCACTTTCCTGACTGCCAACGCATGCATAGTTGTTTCCATGTTCCATCTTTGGTTTTGATATCAGTCAACCACTGAACTTTGCCTTTGCCTTTACCACCATCTTTGCCGCCTTTGCCCCAATCTTTGCCGCCTTTGCTGCCATCTTTGCCGCCCTTGCCCCCTTTTCCTTTGCCACCCCAGTTGAATTGGTTACCAGGTTGTTGCCAGGGAATTGTTTTGGGCGGTCGAGGACGCAACTGTAAAAGTCCTGGAAGATCATGCCTGACATGTGTCATCTCA
>JAOXSG010001091.1 GCA_025800105.1 Cohaesibacter sp.
AAAGGCGTGTGGCATCAACTTTTCAATTTCTCACTTTCAGGCAATTGCTTTTTGTATTCACTGAACTGCTGTACGAGTTGCAATACAGATTAGACACTGGTGATAACCTGGCCTTGTCTGAGAGTCCTTCAGACGAAGAGGCGTCGGAATCCGAGTCAGACAGTGATCTCTGAACATTGCAATGGATGATTCTGATGTTAATTTAGACGCTTCTAACAGCAGTGGTAGATTCATTAGACGTTTGCTTGAAGACCGTGTTGAAATTGATTTCGAAGAATCTTCAAACCCTTTGAATCTTGAGTTGGATTTATCGCCCGAATCTGCAGAGCCTGTTGAACTTGAAGGTGACAGTATTACAGATCAGGTTGTCTCGTTGGGAGCTTCAGCCAAAAGTAAGCCGTCTCCTCAGAATTCTTCAGCGAGGTTTGATTCAAGTTTGAATATCACTCATGCTTTCAATTCATTGGAACCAGTTAGCGTGCAACATTTCTGGGAGAATGGATTTTGGGCAAACGTATTCACTGATGA
>JAOXSG010001097.1 GCA_025800105.1 Cohaesibacter sp.
TGCTTTTACTGAGGCAAACACTAGATGCCTGAGAATGCTCAAAAAGCTTGATTCTTTCATTAGTTTCGTTTCTTTTGGCTACTTTAGAACGTTTCACTGGAAAAGCCATTGTGCTATCACTGAATTAAGTAATACTAAAATATCATTGCTAGTGACAATTTTCTTGGAGTAATGGGTGCCTTAAGTTCAAGGCTAGATTTTAAATATTCCTTTCAGAAGGTAGCAAAGTAGTGATAAACTACAGCTCTGAAGCATGAAAACGGGCATGGTGACCCCCTCTTGTACTTCAAAATTAAAGTTATCATATGATGAATATTTAGTGGACAAAGTTTGAAAGACTTTCTATTGTCAGTTCTATTTCAGTGGAATTACCCTAAGCCCAGTTTTCACCAGCGACATAAGTGTAAGCGGAAGCATAAGATTTTACGTCTAGTGAAAAAGGGCGAACATAAGCATAAGCAGAAGCTTATGTTGGCCCGTTTTCACATTGACATAAGTGTTGTTATGC
>JAOXSG010001099.1 GCA_025800105.1 Cohaesibacter sp.
TCCTCTGTTGAAGAAAATTGAAGACCCCGGTGGAAAAAGGGCATAAGTGACGTTTCTTGACGGATCTTTGTTTTTCGTGGTTTAAAATAGACCCAGCTTGCCCCATTACCATTGCTGATTAACTTTTAGTCGCAGAACACTATTCCGAAGGAGAACGCTTGGTTTAACTGCGAGAAAAGCGGCAAAACCTCCATTTTTTCAAATTGGCACCTAAAACGCCCATCTTGAGTGCGATTTTCCGCCATTTTGGTGCGGACCTCCGAGGAAACGGTCGGGCCGCGGTCCCACTGAGGCTCTTCCGTAGCTTTGCCTGGCTTGTCCACGCTGACGGGCCGCCGGGAAGTTCCCGTCATTCCACTTCATTCATTGGATACGGCTATGTACGCCATTCAGGCTTATCTTTTGCCTTGCAACCACGGCAAAGCATGTCGGGAAACAAAATGGACGATCCGCGATATAGCCCTTCCCACCAACTCAAAGCAGATTTCTCTAAGTATAGAAGCATCTCTTAATTCGGGGACTTTGGGGGGCAAATGGGCCACAACTCACGACAGTACCCTTT
>JAOXSG010001116.1 GCA_025800105.1 Cohaesibacter sp.
GCATAATTAAACTTTCGCAGGGGAGCTAATTCCTGCGGTAGCGGCCTTGAGAGTTCTGTCAAGTCGATTGAAAAGAGACAGGCTTTTTCGGCCTCAAACGCCAGCGCCGCAAAAACACGCGTGCAAATTAGTAGGCATTAAAAATCGATTAAAAGCAGATTTAAAAGAAAGATCACGTACAAAAGTTAATTTTGGCATACGCATGTGGTTGTCGCAACAGCCAGCGCTTTTAGCCCACGGATTGGAACATAATACTGCAATGCCTGACATAAAGTTTAACAGCAAACTAAATCTACAAGTTGGATTGACGTTCGGATTTCATTTTTATTTAAAATGGCTGGTAATGGCCTCTCCAGATTTTGTGACGAGCCAAAGAATGTTTGCGGGCGTGCGCGTAGAAATTCTTTACGTTACCGGTTCCGAATGGTACACATCCCTGGTGTGCGACACAAAGCCGCTGACGCCATTTCCCGTCACCCTACAGGAACCACCACGCCGGACATGCTGATCCTGCCAGACGACATAGCAGCAGCCACAGCTGCCCCGGCTGTTCTCCCCCAATTAGCTGCCTCAGGACACTCATTCCTGGCCGGCATCCGCCAGAGCGAGCCTT
>JAOXSG010001129.1 GCA_025800105.1 Cohaesibacter sp.
TGTCCAGGACCCGAGTGCTGCCTGCCACTTGCGAGGCCAGTCAACAGGGCTAGTGTCATTGAGTGGCAGAGAAACCATGGATGTGCCGTCATGGAGTACAGCTGAGTAGCGTGTACCTATGCCAAGCTCCGAGAAGGTTGGACAGCAAGGGCAAGTGGATGTGACCACTGTAGTCTCAACCCAAGCTAAGGCAACCCAGGCATCGCTTCAGTGTGGGACTGAAGGGTTGTCGCCAGCAACACTTATCCCCCAAACCATTTATTTAAAATAACGACAAGAAATGCTTTACATCACATATTGTAAATATATAATGGGAACCTCCTGTAAAAACTGTAACAATAAGTTAGAGTAGTAACCATGCAAAAGAAGTGTGGCGGGAGGGAGGGAAAAACAATTGACTTGTACGATCGAGTGATCTGAATGCGAAATTAGCCACGAACAGTGTACTATAGGTACAAACACAGTGAGAAAACACTTGGAGCTGATTGGCCAGTGGAACGCAGCACATGCAGACAAATGATCTAATTGGCTGTTACAACCGGAGCAGTGAGAAAACGCGTGACTTTCAAGAAACAAAGTACATTGACACTTCAGGAGCAAGTTCGGGGTTTATTTGAGCTAAACATTAACTCCAGTTTATGCTAAGGCAGAAACAGCCAATCTCATCTCATCTTGTCTCACCTCACCTCATCTATCTCACCTCATTTCATCTCACCTCACCTGACCTCACCCTACCTCACCTCACCTCATTTCACCTACCCCACCTCACCTCACTTCCCTAACTCACCTTAACTCACCTTAACTC
>JAOXSG010001152.1 GCA_025800105.1 Cohaesibacter sp.
AAGTGGAGGGTCTCACCTTTTCCCAATTGCAATATTGGGAGTTGACCAGCTCCCAATATTGCAAAAGTCAAAAGGTGAGACACCTGCCTTATCAGACCTGTCCCAAAGCCACGAAGAAGCCAAAAAGCCAAAAAGCTGTCAGTCAAAAATGGGGGAGACGGGAATCCGAGGTTGGCCAACTTCCGATACAGAAATTGGGATTTCAGGCGAGACGCCAATCCGAGCAACTTGTGAAATTGGGTGAGACGCTGATTCGACCCTTGTGAAATTGGGTGAGACACTTATCCTAGCATTTGTGAAATTGGGTGAGACACTTATCCGAGCATTTGTGAAATTGGGTGAGACACTTATCCGAGCCCCCAAAATAAAGAATTCGAGCAATTTTATCAATTTTTTTATCAACTTTTGATCAACTGTTATCAACTTTTGATCAACTTTTTATCAACTTTTTATCAACTGTTTATCAACTTTTTATCAACTTGCTATCAACTTTTTTTTAACTTTGCTATCAGCTTTGTTATCAACTTGGTTATCAACTTTGTTATCAACTTGTTTTATCAACTTTTTATCCACTTGGAAGACATGATCACTTTTGACAATTTGTGAAACATTGTTTGCATTGCTGCCAGGTCATACTATGTTCTTGGTTTTACCAGCTGTGGCAGGGCCAGAGTCCAACCAGGTAGAAGAAGGCCTGGCAAATCAGGTATCCATACACAGCCAATTTGATGGATTGCATGCACTTCAGGAACTGAGACAAGAAAGGAACAAAAGATACTGAGACTGTGCGGCACACAGTTTAATATACCTTCCTTTTTTTCTGTCATAGCGCTTGCAACCAAGGGCAGAAGAGGGAAAGGACAGGAAGAAAACTTGCAGGAGCTTTGATGTTTTTGCCATTGTTGGATGCTTTTCACACATGCCGATCCTTGTCTAAAGTTCATTGAAGACAGGGCCAGAGAAGAGAAGAAGACCCAAAGGACCAGCACAAACAATGAAATGCCATTATTCTGATTGAAGTCTGATGTGATCATGAAGCTTTGCTTTGCGACTTGTCAGG
>JAOXSG010001155.1 GCA_025800105.1 Cohaesibacter sp.
CAGTGAGATTTGTCATCTCTTGGTCCTTTTGGTCATGTGTATTGTGATCATTTTGATCTGCTTTGGTTTTATGATTATGTAGAAATTTTGATATATAAAGAGCCAAAGACACTATTCTTGAGGGGCCAATCATGTTGTTAGCTGGTCAAATTACCCTGCTTCGGGAAGGGGCAGAGGGCTTGTCTCGACAAATTTATAGTCAGATCCGTGGCTTGATTGAGGAAGGGCGATTAGGGGTCGGCGTTCGTTTGCCGACCAGCCGGGCCTTGGCGCAGGATTTGAATGTTGGCCGCAACACAGTGATGGGGGCCTATGAGCAATTGGTGATGGAGGGCTTTTTGGTGGCAGATGGCCGCCGGGGCACCATGGTGAGCGAGGCGTCGCGTGGGTTTGAGGGGCAGACTGCCAGGGTTGAGGATGCCGGTAAAGCTGTGCGGCAGGTTGCACAGCCCAGGCTTTCCAGGCAGGCGCGTCATATGATTGAGGTGCGTCGGCGCGAGCATCCGGCTTTTCACAGTTTTCAGCCCGGCGTGCCTGAATTGCGCAGTTTTCCGCATGATTTATGG
>JAOXSG010001158.1 GCA_025800105.1 Cohaesibacter sp.
TCAGTCGGCTTAAACTCTTCTCTGGGTTTGTCATTCAGTGAAACTGGCACGGTACCCTGAACAGCAGTGCCACTCTGTGCCTGTGCCCCATGTTCAATACTTGACTCATTAAGGTGACACACTTCTGACTTTCTGGCACACTCTTGTGGGTCACCCTGACGCAAAGGTGAAGTGCTCCCTTTTATCTCAATCAGGCCTAGCTTGACACAATCAGATCCACTCAAAAGGGGTGGTTGTGAGCCCATGACATCCTTACTTAACAACTGGAACTGAAGAGAGTAAAGCTTTCCTTGAGTCTCGCACGTCAACTCGATTTGCCCCACCGGCTTTATTACACCGCCTCCATAGGTGTGTAGAATAGCAGAACTGATGGTTTGATCAGTTAAGTGATATCAAACCCTGCTGGGCACATGCCTGCCAGGTCTTCCACGGCAAGTGTTTTGGTAGTCGAAGCCGTATCTAATTCGAGCGTTTGGCAAACAAAACAGTTGTTGGTGGCTGACAGCTTGATTTTCCCAAAGTACTTTTTGCCTTTCTGCACTG
>JAOXSG010001168.1 GCA_025800105.1 Cohaesibacter sp.
CCAGGGTGCGCACTGTACGGAGTGCTGTGCAACTCCTGTATTATGCGCATTTTTATTCCCTCATCATCCGGTACAATAATTCGCCAGAAATCAAGATTTACATCTTGTTTCTGGTCATGAATTACCAATAAAGAATTCAAAATTTTATAGGTCACATCATAACATGTAACCTGCCTCGCCCCCGCTTGCAGCTTGGTCAAAACCTCCGCGTACGGCATCTCACGACGGATTATTGAGGTTAATGAATTCTTTAACTCATCGTCCAACCTGATCTTGCTGATCGCATTGGACGCTAGCACTGAAACTATTTTTACTGTGTCTTGGTCTTGAATTGAATCCAACTGATCTTGGACTTGGGCTTGAATATCTATAACTGAATGGCCTTGAGGGCTTGATTTGAATAGCTCATGTAATGCAGCTTGTACTTCGTCGTCTGTGGCATCTTCTGCCACCCGCAGTTTTTGAACATAGCTAGCATTTGCATCGGTAACGGAAGTTTTACGTACCAACGCATCAGCCACATGCTGACGACTGAGCGAGTCCGCAGGGTTCTTCTTGCCGGGTATATGTCGTATATCTACATCGTAACCCTGCAGGACTGC
>JAOXSG010001172.1 GCA_025800105.1 Cohaesibacter sp.
GCCTCCAGGCCTGCTTCCACCAATATATGTCTGTGCAACAGGAAATCAGCAGATGCCTGACGGTCATGCCCACTGAAGATGTACACCATGAGCAAACGAGTTTCTAGACGTGCATTCAAGTGCGCAGCGTCGCCCTCCACAGTCTTCCGCTTCAATTGTGCGCGCACACACCGAATGCGCTTGTTTAGCTCTGCGATTGCCCCGCGCTCGGACTCCATGGCAATGAGATGAACAGTCTCTGTAGATAATTGGGAAGAGAGAAGAAGGAATTGTCAGTGCAACCTATTGGGCCATGACCAGCAAAAACAATGCCTGCATTTCAGCATGGACTATTATTGTTACGAATGCAGCAAGGCATTGCAACTTGCTATCCTCTTCGCTATATTCAAGCCAAGACGCAACACACGCACAAACTACAAGCCTTCGGAAACATGCAGCAGCTCCTCCCCCGTGTCACCAGTCTACCACTCAACTCAACTGGGGAGGCCCTGTCCTGCAAGACCTACCTGAAGCACATTTTCACCCCCCCAAAACGAAGCCAAAAACATCACTATGTGGCGCCTTGCCTGCGATTTGGACTTGGCCTTCGCCACTGCCTTGGCCTTCGCCGCTGCAGCTTCCATGACTATCCCCCGCAACAAATGCAGAATAGCTTCCGGTTGTGCTTGGGAGCAGAAATGCTCACGATGAACGACCATTTTGCAGCTGCCAATGAGCCCGGTAAAAACAAAACCATGCAACTTTGTTTTCACCAGTTTCTATCGCTTGGGGCGCCAGCTACTTGAACATTATAATGGCAATCACAATCACAGCTTCTTAAACCACGTCACCAGACCTGTTCTGGCTGCCTTCCTGAGGTCACAACCCATGATGTCGGTCCAATTGGAAGCACTCTGCCTGGCAAAAAGGTGCATGTTTCACCGGTTCAAACAAAAAACTTCCGGCTGCAATGGACGTCCCAAACTCAAGGCAGTTTCACAAGGTTTCAATAGAAGCAGAACAAGCTTTTCACTGCACTTCGCACCAAAAGAGTCACAGCGGAGAACATTGTTTCACAATTTTCAAATGGAAAGATGCTGGCTGTAATAAACATCGACCATCTCGAAAAACAATGTTTTCTCAAAACCACATCACCACATCCGTTCTAGGCGCACAGATTCCCTAAAAGCCTGCTAAGGTCACAACCCACCCTATCCGTCAAATTGGTAATCTACTACTGGGAAGGCCCTACCTTGAAGGTCCATTTCTGCTAGACAAAATCAACCCTGAAAGTGGCTTCGTCCAAGCCAACATCATTTCCTTGGGCCCCTCACATCTTGCTGGGCGTTCCGCTTAGGAGGCATGGTACAACGGTACAACAACACAGCTGGAGCAAATGGCTTGTAGCTGCGGCAATCGATGCAAAACATGAAAGCCTGTCTTGTCTGCTGGAATCTTACCAGAACAAATGTTGCACCTGCTGGGGAGGCCCTGTCGCGCAAGACCTACCTGAAACACATGTTCAGTCCCCCAAAAAGAAGTGTCAAGGAGCCCCACAAAAGTAAAAGCACAGAACATTGTTTCACATCTGTATTAGATTGGCAGTCCAAGCTTCTTAAACCGCGTCACCACAACAGTCCTGGCTGGCGACTCTCGAAAAACCTTCCTGAGGTCACAACCCATGATGTCGGTCAAATTGGAAGCACTCTGCCTGGCAACAAAAATGTTTCATCCGTTCAGCGGAAAAAACGTCCAGCTGCAATGGACATTCCAAACTCAAGGCCGTTTCACAAGGTCTGAATAAAAGCAGAACAAGCTTTTCATTGCACTTAGCACCAAAAAAGCCAAAGCGGAGAAAATTGTTTCACAAGTTTCAAAAGCAAAGATGCTGGCTGTCATAAACATCAACCCCCTGAAAACGTTTTCTCAAACCACATTACCACATCTGTCCTAGCCGCACGGGCCCCCCACAAAAGCCTACTAAGGTCACAACCGTCAAGAAAGACTTCCAGTTGTAATGGACATTCCAAAGTCAAAGCTCCCAAACCAGACTAAAAGACTCCCAAAGCTGCCTCACAAGGTCCTAGCAACCTAGTAGAAGAGACTCTTCGCTGCAATTAACCCAAAAAATGTCAAATCGTGGAACATTGTTTCACAAGTTTCCTTTGCAAAGATGCTGACTCCAATGAACATCGGCCATCTCGAAAACAAAGTTTTCGCAAACCACATCGCCACATCTGTTCTAGGTGCACGGACTGTTTGAAAGCCTGCTAAGGTCACAACCCAGACTTTCCGTCAAATTCGAACGCTTCTGCCTGTGTCGGGAAGAATGTTTGAAGAATGTTTCATCAAAGGAGAAAGATACCAGCCTCAATGAACCTCCATTGAATTGAACATTCCAAACTCTTAAGTTAAACTCTTGCAGCGAGAAGTTCCAAAAGGTGCACAGAAGGGAAGAACTCCTGAAAAAGGATGAGTTGCTGAAACAACGGCCTTAGCACAATTTTTCCTGGCTTAGCAACACGTGTCGTAGGCTTGAATTATGAATTTCTGGCGCAAGCTTATTGCAAGTGCACCAAAACTCGGTTCCCTGGGTTGGCCAACCAATCATGCATCTCGAGAAACTCTAAGTTTTTGGTGGAGAAGTTTGCGGTTGCCACCACAGGGATGCCAAACAAGTCAATATGGTAAGCACACGTCCCCCCGGCCGTTGACCCAAACTCGACCAACGAATCGTACTTGCCCTGCAGCTTCTCCTGATGGTCAACAAGAAACTGAAGGTCTCGGAGATCATCCAGCACCAAGCCGTCGTGAACATCTCGCTGGAATTGACGCATAGCATCGGGAAAAAACTGCAGAGTTCCAATCTTCAACTCGAGAGGCTTGGAGAACAAGCTCTTCGCCCACTCTGTCTTTCCAGCTCGAGATGGGCCCAGGACGACAAGAATTGGGTAGCAAAGGGAGTCTTCCTTGAAGAGCTCCAGCCACGCCTGTGCTTCAGGCACTGGTGGAAATGGGCGATACAACTGTGGGTTAGACCGGATCCTGGCAACGCGTGCCTCCATGGCTTGCTTCAAAGAAGCAGCAGTTTCATGCTCACGGCAAGCTACCAGATTTCGTTGCCGGGACAAGACACCATCTCTTGTCAACTTGGTAGCGTTTTTGGCAACCAGTCCAGCACGGCAAGTAATTGCCCTCTGTCAAGGCCTTGGCATTGGAAGCAAAGACAGTCCCAATTTTGTCAGCCCAAACATAAAACATGCCTCTGTCAATGGATCTCTGCAGCTGGGCCCGACAAAGACCCTCGCCGCAAACATCGGTGGTTGAAGCATTTGGCCTGGCTGCGCCAAAGCAGAAATCATCCACCTTCCTCCACTCTGACACAGCGTGGAACTGCAGCATAATGTGAACATGGGGTTTGCCAGAACCACATCGCTCCATAGTAGCGCACCAATGAAGAACGCTCCATGCCACTAAATGCTCATTAACAAAAGCAAGAAAATCAGGCCAACCAGATTCCAGGACACCGTGGTATGTGAGCAAGACCGCTGAGGAGCGTATGAGGGAAGGACGAGACTGCTTGCTGCTGCTGGAAACTGGCAAAAGCCTGTGGGGCTTTAGCTGGGGACGGCTCCCTGGAGCTGCCTTTGTTTTGGCACTGCGCCACTTCTCACGGGCATCCTGCAAACGTTGCGCATCTGCAACCCTTCCACCCTTGTCAGGGTGCACCTTTTTGACCACTGCACGGAATGCCGCTTCCACTGCTGCGTCGGCACTCTCTCGCGTCACATTGACACGGACTCCATGCTGTTGGGCTAAGGCGAGAAGAAGGGAGACTAAGGCCCTCTTTGCAAGAAGAACTAAAGAAGCAGCCATTGGCGAGAACTTGAGCACGAAACCTCGTGTTGCAGCGCTAATCTACTTGTGTCCACAATGGCGGAGTGCCGGAGTAGCGGGGTAGGCAGCTTCTTGGAGTACCATGTTCTTCCTAATCCCCTTATAAAGGAGCGCGGAGTAGTTCAACCCCGTTATGAACATACAATGTTTTGTTGGTCAGCTACAATACTACTCCGCTGTCCCGTGCACAATTGTTTCATTCTGGGCAACAATAAACCCTGGTGAGCTAAGAGTCTATGGGGGTGAGGGGGTTCTCCAACTCTATTACCGTTTTGTGGCGGGTTCACTTGCAGCTAGACAGCACCCCTGCCTCCTCTCAAGCAACACCTGCAGCGCTAGGAACTCTAACAAGCCTGCCAAGGATGATCATTCAGCAACAAACTGTCAACAACGAAGCTTTCAAAGCCGCAACTCCAAAGCCTTGTCTACAAGTTCAAAGAAACGTGCGCTGCAACGCAGGACTAAAGTCACAGCTGGGAATGTAGTCATTTCCTAGTTGACGCAAGAGTCACAAGACAAATCACTTTCACAACCACAACAACGACAACAACAACCGCCAAGACCAACACTAACAGAAAAACCTTAGCGGTGGGAACTCACAACCCTAAACCCTAAACCCCACATTTTTTAAAAAAGCGCAAGGTCGAATTTTTTGCGCCGAAACATCAATGGTAACCTTAACAGGAAACCTACACCCGACAGTACCCGCGCCTTGTCTGAACACAGCATGCACCGCGATGACAATGAACTCTAACTCAACCTGGCAAGACTCTTCTGGCAGCAACAAACTGTCCAGCAATGGTCCACAGATGAACATTTTTACAAGTTCAGAGAAACACATGCAACGCACTACCACAGTCATATCCGCGAAGACTGGATTTCAACCTCACTCAACACGCCAAATAGGGTTGAAGGATCAAAAAAGAAACACACTGCCTGCTATACTACTGGAAGGAAGATGCTTTATCGACAAGAAAGAAGGAAGGAAACTTTCTTCGTTCCTCCCTTGCCTTCTCCATTCCTTCTTCCTTTTTTTGCCTTCCTCCCTTCAAGAAAGAAGTTCGAAGGAAAGCACGGCCCACACTCTCCGGCTGCAATGAACAAGGTGTGAGAATTTCAGAAATCAGAGACTGAGTCTGTCATAAACATCTCTACATTCAAAATGTTGCGCTGACACAAGCTGAAAGAAGACATGGTGGTGACGTTCACGCTCTTGCGCTGTATCTTTTTTCGCCAAATGCATGTCTCAGGTTGGCCCCGCCACTGTCTGTAAGCAGCTTGGCTTTAGCCACCGAATCACAGCAACCCTGACGCCAAGCTAGTGGTTCACACAACCTCTTGTATAGCTCCCTGACAGGTGATTGGGGGCTAAGCGCAAGCGAAAACACTCACCCTATTATAGCGCGCTAGGCGGAAATGGTTTCAATACTAGCTGTTTCCAAAACAACTCCATTGACAAGAAAACATTAGACCTCATCACTGACAGGCCTGTAACTTCTCATTCTGCCGCTGCAGGTGCTGCTTCCACTTGACGTGCTGCTTCAGCTGCCGCCTCCCGTCGCTCCTGCTCCTCTTTCTCTTTGGCTTCGATCAGCAGCTTGAGGTCTGTGATAGATAGCTGCTGCGCAGCCTCGAAGCAAAGGCAAACCATTTCCTCCTTGATCTGCAAACCAACATGTTTGAGAGCCTGACCTTGAGCAACTTCTTCTTCCTCTTTTGAGCGATCTTGTTCTGTTTGCGGTTGTCCTTTATGTCCTTCCCAGAGCCAAGTTTACTGAACCCATCAAATCCTTTCTGAATGACAAACCCTGCCTTGCGGAGGTCCGCACGCTGCTTCTTGAGCTGGTCCAGCTCCGCATTCAGCAATGCCTGGCTGGCAGAAAGGCTTTTAAGATGCAATCCTGGTGCAAATTCGGGACCTAAAACGGGACCCAGTTTTGGGGTCACAAATCCAGACCAAGTTACGGTAACAAGGAAGTGGCCTCCACAGTCCGCGGACTTTTTTGCTGTGAAGATTCAATCCAACGTTTGGATGGGTTTAAAGGACGGCACTTTTCGCCACTCCACCCACTCTGCCACATTGCACTTTGATCGACGTGGAAACATGCGACCAGCTTGGCCATGTGGTGGCAAGCCAGCTCCCAGCTCCGGACAAACTTCCCAACCCAGGTGCTGCAAACGACTGGGAGCCAAGAGTGCTTGGCAGTACAATAGCCCAGTGCGTTCAAAGGCGTGCTGCCAATCCCGTCCAGACACTATGGTAGTGATGCCGGCAGCGACAATTTTGAGCCAATCCAAAACAAGCAACTGCCCCTTCTCTGCTTTGGCCTTGTAATCAAGCCAGAGCTCTTGAATCTTCGCCCGGAATTGGCGGAACACGTGCGTATCCAGCGGCTGCAAAGATCCTGTCAGCCCAGCAGGTACCAGTATCAGTCTGATGTTTTTTTTCATGGCCGTAGCCCAAACCTCAGGATGAATGTGGCAGGGCGCCATATCTACAACGAGATACACAGCTCGCTCTACCACATCTTCACCCAAGCACCTGCACAATAAAGAAATGAACCTCTGCATAAGCCGATGATTGTTCCAAGCACTTGTCTCTCTCCACAGAACAATGTTGTTGGGGAGGTGGCCAGTGGCTTCCTTGATCAAACGCACCGCAAACCTGCGACAATTGCCCAGCAGAACCTGGGGGAGCTTCTGGTTTACGGTGACATCGTTGCAGATTGAAGCCATGTACGTGATATTGCCCCGCCGGTCACTCAAGCGCGACTTGTCTTTTGGACTAGTGGCTAGGTGTGGTTGAGTGCGCAGGACGGTTCCCACAATTCCAGTAATATGGTAACACAGGCTCACTTCATCCATGTTGATGATCAAAGGCTCCTTGTCGGTGGCAGCCAGCGCAGCATTCACCCACCGGAAATAAGCGACAGCCTGCACACAAAACGCTTCAAAAGTGGACCCCATTTTGGGGTCCAAATCTGGGACCCCAAAATAGGGCCCCGTTCTTGCGCTTTAATAGCAATGCTACTTTCGATTGGAATTGGTACCCCAAAATGAGGTCCCAAATTTGGACCCCAAAATAGGGTCCCAAGTCGGGCCCTAAAAACTGATCGGGAAACGCTTGGGAAACAATTTAGAAACATCAATTTGTATGCAGATGTCTTCCCGTCCCGCCTTCTCTTGCATCTCAGCTTGTGACATTGTTGTTGCCACACGCAGCTTGCCCAATCTAGCGCCCCATGACTGACGGAAGGTCTGCAACCACCTACGCTGTCTTCGAGAAGATCCCTGCAATGGCTTTGCCACAGCCTGCACTACAGCCGCAGGCGCTTCATCCGGCAATGCGGACAAGGCAAAGCTGATCAGCTGGATCCGTGACGGCGCCACGCCATGCTCACAGTTCTGCTTTTCCAACCAGTGGAAGAGCTTGAGCTGGACGACGAATCGACATGGTTCCTTCATGTCGTTGAAGTTTCTGACAGCGAGACACGAATCGTTCATTAGGTTCACAATCTCATGGGTCGGTGTCTTCAAATAAACACGTTCCATCAAATGTAGACGAGCCTCCAGGCCTGCTTCCACCAATATATGTCTGTGCAACAGGAAATCAGCAGATGCCTGACGGTCATGCCCACTGAAGATGTACACCATGAGCAAACGAGTTTCTAGACGTGCATTCAAGTGCGCAGCGTCGCCCTCCACA
>JAOXSG010001176.1 GCA_025800105.1 Cohaesibacter sp.
ACCTCCAACCATGATCCTTGGAACATTCAGCCCAAGGCATGTGCTTTGCAAATGCTCGAGTGGTTCAAAGAAGCAACGAAGGGAACGATAGCATCCAAACGTATGAAAAGGAATACAAATGAATACATTATGTATTTCAATCATGTTCAAAGTTCACGCCGTTTCTGCCGTGTGACGTGCACCTTGCCTTCCTATCAATCTAATGTCTTTCGCAACTTTCTGCTGCCAGTATCTTCTGAACCTTTGCGGATAAAAAGATTCTACCACTAATCTCAGGGCAACAAAGGGCAGCCCATGCCATGTCCGGATCCTACTTATCTCAGCATGCCATGAAGGAGCACCTGAGACCGTGAAGACCCTAAAAAGTTATACACCACCTCCAACCATGATCCTTGGAACATTCAGCCCAAGGCATGTGCTTTGCAAATGCTCGAGTGGTTCAAAGAAGCAACGAAGGGAACGATAGCATCCAAACGTATGAAAAGGAATACAAATGAATACATTATGTATTTCAAT
>JAOXSG010001185.1 GCA_025800105.1 Cohaesibacter sp.
CCTGAAGCACTGGCTTATACGAAAACAAGTGATCCTTAGGTAAAGCAGAATACCAATATTTAATTTTTGGAAAACATTTTGTATATAACGTTTGGAAACATCATTCCCGCGCCTTTATAAAATCAACTTTTATGGGGCACATGCTCCCAGACCCCTAAAGTCTCTGACCTTTGCAAAGGGCGCGTTCTTTTGGGACTATTCCGGAAAAAGATTGCTCGGAATAGATAGTGCTCGTATTCTTTTGGGAGCTGTTCCGTTTTCAGGCTCCCGATAGCAGAATGGCATTTCTGCCCCCCGCCCCCCTCTCAGGCCGAATAGGGTAAAACTTAAAAACTTTTCAGATAAAGAAAGTGAAACTAATTGTGAAAGCCATGTGAGTAGTGACCGCGATGGTACCAATGTGGCTGAAATGCCTGAAGCACTGGCTTATACGAAAACAAGTGATCCTTAGGTAAAGCAGAATACCAATATTTAATTTTTGGAAAACATTTTGTATATAACGTTTGGAAACATCATTCCCGCGCCTTTATAAAATCAACTTTTATGGGGCACA
>JAOXSG010000694.1 GCA_025800105.1 Cohaesibacter sp.
AGCTTGAGTTGTTCTTATAAAACTAGAATTGCTGTCAGCGACGACTTGGCAAACACGAATAAAGAGGCATTTCCCATTATATTCACGCGCGCATGCATCCTTGTAAAACTTTCAGAAAACTTTCTGTCGGTATTTTGCTCGATCATTTTAACCCGAAATCTGTCAATTAACCACTTTATTATTTCACTGAATAAACCTTTTCAAAACAAGTGCTCCAGCAGCTGCCATTTTATCGCCAACAAGTTTCCCGAAAACGTTTTCGCGAGCATGCGAACTCCCGTAACTTTTCGGGATAAAATGACAAGACCTTTTACTGGCACGAATTTTCCGGGTGCTTTGAGAAACACGGAAAATGGTTTTCGGGAGCTTTTCGGATAGGTTTTCGGGGCCTTTGAGAAACACACGCCTGGCCTGTCACCGCGAAAACCCACAGTGCGAGGGAACCGCGCGAGGGCACACGCAAGGAATGGAAAAATAGCCAATCACAGACTAGGTTAGAATGCGACACTCTTTCTCCCAGAAGCCAATGAAAAGTGGCGTACTTTCGAACTTTACCAGATCTCACATT
>JAOXSG010000701.1 GCA_025800105.1 Cohaesibacter sp.
CCCTAAAGGACTCGTCATCAAATGCAGGCCGAACATTGAATCAAACATGAACAGTTCTACCAACAGTGGAAAGGGTTGTTAACAAGAACGTCACGCAAGATGATGAAACTCTTAAGAACAGAATGCCAAAAACACTCTACATGCTCTTCTTCTACATTTCTACAAATCAAGCACTTTCTTCATGATTCTGCAACTGAACTATGTAATGTACTTCAATTTAGACACCGTAGGAAACTATCTTCATCTGGTGAGTTTGTTTCTCGTGCTTTTGGTCGTACACGTCCTAATAATACTAACCTACTTAATCGTTCTAACCAACCTCAAACTGCCAACCAGCCACAATCACCCGTTACTACATCCGCTAATAACATTCATGACCCACTTATCCAGGCCGATCATTCTAGCACCATTATCAATCATTCTACACCTATACGTAATTCATCCAATCGTAGACGACGCCACAAACGTAAAACAAACAGAAACAGATACTGGAGACGTGACAACCACAACATTCAACTTG
>JAOXSG010000705.1 GCA_025800105.1 Cohaesibacter sp.
GCCTAAAGCAATTAACCGATGTCACCAACTTCCACATCTATGCCTCCTACCAGATAAATGTAGCCCAGGCAGCTGTCTTCAGGTTACAACTGGGTTTGGGGGCGGCCGAAGCTAACGTAGACAAGATCTTTGAATACCTGAGGGTAATGACCACTCAGAGGGCATCCCCAGCCGTCATCCCTCCTATAGCCCTCCGGGAACTATTAAGGAAGGTCAGGGCCAAAATGAAGCCAAACCCTCGCCTCAGATTGCCATATGATCCAGATACCGAGGATATTTGGAAATATTATAAAGTGATCAAAATTACCCCTGTAGTGATAGACAAGCTACTGGTTATCCTCCTGACCATCCCGATCATAGACAGCACATTAGAATTGAACATATATCGCGCCCACAATCTTCCAGCTATACCCCCAGGACACAAAATAGCCACTAAATATCTCCTGGAGGGGGATTACTTCGCCATTGGGAAACATGGGGTGTATGCAGCATTGCCTAGTGAGCGGTCAATCCAGGTATGCTTGGAGAGTGATTTAGCCATCTGCAT
>JAOXSG010000710.1 GCA_025800105.1 Cohaesibacter sp.
CTACTATATTGGCGTCTTCGTTCAAATTCTGCAACAAGTGCAGCTGCCGAAAGATTAGTTTTCACCGGCTGACGATTACGCGAGGTGCTCAGCAATATTAAATTTCCTAACTGACTGGTCGTAATGATAATCGTAAAATAAATTTCGAGGAGCAACTTATTGATGCCCCGAAAACGAAAACGAATCACTGTAATTGGAACTTTGGTAAATTCCCGAACCGTTGAAATTGTCTGTTACTTTTGACGATTGCCCCGTATATATTAGTTTCTTGCGTGATTAAAAACGCAAATTAACAATCATGCAATGAACCTGGCATATTTAGATGCATTTTTAGCCATTTCAGAGGGCATAACTTTCAAAATTTTCGTCTGGTTTCAAACTAACGCCCCCGGCGCTCTACGGTTTTAGCCCCCCCAAACGAAAATATGCTTCGCGGTCCCTGCATTCGGGAAATGAAAGCGCCACGCAACACTGAGTGAGTTTTCTGCCAAACTGCGATCGACCCTGCTGTATTTTCCTTCGTTTGCTATAAAAATATTTCTGCGGAAATGGAAACAAAACGCTTATTTCGTGCGAGAAGTTTAGGA
>JAOXSG010000714.1 GCA_025800105.1 Cohaesibacter sp.
CCTGCCAAGGGTCCTCCAAAAGGAAAAGGAAAGAGCAGTCCTCGTTTAGAGGAGGGAAAAGAGGCAATGCTGATTTCTTGCTGAAATTTCTGAAACACCTCACAATTGCAGCGACCACATGATACTACTTTGACTTTGCAAGAGTTGCGAGACCAAGGGTATGTTCACAGCTCATTTCCGACGTTAACATGTTTGAGTCGGGTGCATGATGCTTGCAATCTATAGCCTATAGCCCCAACATGCCCAAACATACCTTCCTTGGAGGCTCTACCATCAATGGAGGAAGCACAAGCTGTAGATTTGGCAGAAGCAGAAAAAGAACAATCCAGTGCGATAGAAGCAGATGTTGCCCAAGAGGCCAAAGAAACTGCAGAGGCAGGCCGTCACATCACTGACACTAGTTGTCCATTGGTGCACCGTTTGAATCAAGTGAATGGCAGGCACCAGCAGCAAAAGGGCCAGCAAGAAAGGGCCCTGCCAAGGGTCCTCCAAAAGGAAAAGGAAAGAGCAGTCCACGTTTAGAGGAGGGAAAAGAGGCAATGCTGATTTCTCACTGAAATTTCTGAAACGCCTCAAAATTACAGCGACCACATGATACTACTTTGCAAGTGCTGCGAGACCAAGGGTATTTTCACAGCACATTTCCGACATTAACATGCTTGAGTCGGGTGCATGATGCATGCAATCTATAGCCTATACCCCCAACATGCCCAAACATACCTTGCTTGGAGGCTCTACCATCGATGGAGGAAGCACAAGCTGTGGATTTGGCAGACGCAGAAGAAGAACAAGCCAGTGAGATAGAAGCAGATGTTGCCCAAGAGGCCAAAGAAACTGCAGAGGCAGGCCGTCACATC
>JAOXSG010000192.1 GCA_025800105.1 Cohaesibacter sp.
AGAGAACGCAACGAATGAGCAAATTCAAGATGCATTGTACAGATTATTCAATTCAAGCCCTCAAGGCAGAGACAGTCAGATCAAGCAGATTCAGGGCCCTCAAGGCCAAACAGTTTTGTCAGAGCAAACCCCTCAAGGGTCAATTCGTTCAACAAATGAAGAGCAATGCCCTCAAGGCAATCAGTCCAGAAAAATAATTGCTGCCACTGCAGTTTCAAAAGTCCAATTGGACAATTCTGTTAAAGATTCTTTGCATTCTTTGTTACAGCATGAGAGCCCTTATGCTGAAATTTTGCAGGAGCTGCAGAGCGGTACTAGGCAAGTAGTCCGCAATTGTTTAGTCTTTAAACGAATGCATGAGATTCTTTATGTACATGACCAGCATCAAGACGTTGATCTTGATTTCTGGCGAATAGTTGTCCCAGATGACGAACAAATGAAAACCCAGGTAGTGCAGGAGTTGCATTGCACCCCTTACAGTGCACATCCTGGAATTCAACGTACCATAGCTAGGGTAAGAAGGTCTTTTTGGTGGAAAGGAATGGTGGGGGACATACGCCAGTTCGTGGAGAACTGAGTTCTCCAC
>JAOXSG010000719.1 GCA_025800105.1 Cohaesibacter sp.
AAGGTCAACATGGCCCACATGGTGACTGGCGACAACATTGGATTGCTCGAGTACTGTAACCACAAGGACAGTACAGCGCACCTCAAGGACTTCCTTGAAGTGGTTCTTCCAAATTTACACCAGCACTACATCTCCCGGAACATCGCCTGTTGCTTTGTCATCAAAGCCTCCCACTGGATCCACTCAGCCACAAAGAGCAAACAAGGATCATATCTGTGCCCCAGGTGCCGGACACAATACCGCCCATGGGCAGAAGCAGCGGTGGGTAACCCCAACAAGAAGTTTTGTCCAGCGGCCCAATGTTTGGTCACCAAAGCAACACCAGGTACATCACCTGTGGATGACGGCTGGGCACAAAAGCTCACCAACCATACCACATCCTCCGACGTGTACTACCTGTACTTGATCGAGTTTCCCACCACCAATGACCAAGAGTTACTCAACAAGTGCAAAGAGGCCGTGGACCAGGTGGCTTGGGCCCTGGAACAGTCACAAGATCCCCAGGCAGCCTTGATGGAGTACATTAACACCGTCTTGGCACATGCACAGATGTTGCCATACTTTTGCCAACATGTGGTAAAGCCCCACATTTTGAAAGAAGTTGAGATGGCCAATCAGGCACGCACATCCCAACCCAAATGGAAATGGCAGCACTTGCCATGCTCC
>JAOXSG010000737.1 GCA_025800105.1 Cohaesibacter sp.
GAGGTCAAAATTCAAAATACCCATCGCTACAGAAATTTCTGAATTTTTTCGACATCTGGGCAATCGGCAATTAATAGCCCAGCAAATGGCCCAGAGGTGAGATACTCAAAAATCCAAAATAGGTTAAGTAGACTATCCTAGGATACACCTATGGACAGATTCTTGATGCAATACATCAATAATAAGTGCGCTTTAATCCTTCATGAAAGTGTCAAATAAGTGGTACTCGACTTTTGACGGCCTGTAGCACCCCCTTAAGTGTTTGGGATTGGGAAACAAATTGACCCATGATTTAGCCTAGGGACCTCTCCTCCTAAAACTAAACCGATAAGGGGGTAATGATTGCTCCTTCATTGAGAAAACTTTGATTTTCTGAGACCACCCATTTTCTGAAAAGTACTCAAATGGCCCTGGAATCACCAAAAAGTGACATATTTCAAAAATGACCAAAATAGATCCTAGGATATGTCTCAAGATCCCTTGTGTCCAAATTTGACCCAAAAAGTCCAAAAGGAAGTGTCCC
>JAOXSG010000195.1 GCA_025800105.1 Cohaesibacter sp.
ACTGAATAAAAGCCAGATGTCTTCGAATGCGTTTCATCGTCGTCGTCGTCGTCGTTGGCGTCGTTGATTTTTTTCTTTTGTCAATTGCCTCCAAACCTTTTTTAATACCAAATCCAGCAGCGCCGCTGACACCTCCTAGAACGGCTTTTTTGGCCAATTTTGGTGCTGCTTTTTTGGTGGCCTCCAAAGCCGCTTGCTTCAAAGCGGGAGCTGAGGCTCGAGCCGTTTTGAATAAGAATGGCAGAAGTTTGGCCAATCCTGAGAAAATTCCTTCTCCTCTCATGACTCGCTTGCGACGTCTCAATGTTCTTTTTCGAACCATGTTGCTGGAAAAAATGGGGTCTTTCTGTTTTGGATCCTCTTTTTTTATACTTCCCACGGAGCGTATCGTCGTCTGTAGTGACCTTTGGCACCCGTCACTCCCATGCGTCTGTATTTTTTGCTTCGACCCAAATCCACTCCAACTGAGGCAGCTGACAACAATCCAGCTATACCTCTTCCTCGTTGACGTTTTCGAGGCTTTTTGAAATGCTGGTGTCGTTGTTGTCGTTTTTGTCTTTTTGAAGGCATTTCGTTTCCTCGTTCTCCTTCTTGTTGAATTGGATGGGCTTGTAACAAAATTTCAATTTATAGGAAATGTGATAACGATCGGGTAATGTGGGTGTGAAATCGGTGACGGTGTCGTCGATGGTTTGGATTTTGACC
>JAOXSG010000770.1 GCA_025800105.1 Cohaesibacter sp.
ACTGTTGTGCAAGAAGCAAATGTGTCAGAGAATAAAATGCCAGAGAAGAAATTGTCGAATCAAAATGAGCAAAGAAAAAAGGAAAAGAATATTGAGCGGAAAGATGAAAAGATCGAGTCAATGACTGGTAAACAATCCCGGAATGATGTATCCAAGAGACGAACCCTGGTCTCGGCGAAGAAAATGAACCAAATTTTGAAGACTGGAACAGACGCGTATATTGCAGTGTTCCTGCCCAGTACCATCCAGCATAAAGGTCAATCAACAAAGACGAAATTGCAGCAAATGAAGGAAAAGGGACCGGTACGCAAAGCACCTCCAATTGCAGAAACGAGGGCAAGATTTTGTAAAGAAGCACCGTCAACCGTACGTACGCAGTTGCAGGGACTATTGAAAGAGTATGAAGACATATTCCCTGACAACCTGCCTAAGGGAAGACCGCCTAAACGCCAGGTCGAATTTGAGATTAAGACGGAAGAAGGGGCAGTTCCTCCGAACAAACCGCCCTACCGTCTAAGCCCAAAGGAGCACGAGGAACTGCAGGCGCAGATCGATGATCTGCTTGCTCAGGGGCACATTCGACCATCTTCCAGTCCGTATGGCGCGCCGGTACTTTTCGTACCAAAGAAAGATGGACGTTGGCGGATGTGTGTTGACTACCGTGCCCTCAATAAACAAACGGTGCGAGACCGGTATCCCCTTCCAAGAATTGATGACCTGTTGGATCGTCTGGGTAAGGCGAAATTCTTTACTACGCTGGACTTGGCATCTGGTTATCACCAGATTGCCGTCAAAGAAGAGGACATCCCCAAAACGGCATTCAGGACCCAGAGAGGCCAATTTGAATTTGTCGTTATGCCGTTTGGGGTAACCAATGCGCCGTCTACATTCCAGCGTATGATGAACAGCTTATTCAAGGAAGAATTGGACGACTTTGTGTTAGTCTACCTAGATGATATTTTGGTCTTCTCGTCTACGCTTGATCAGCATATATCACACATACAGAAGACCTTGGATCGGCTACGCAAAGCCAAATTATATGCAAGACTACACAAATGCGCGTTCTTTCAGAGGAGGGTTGAATACCTGGGTTATGACGTATCAGCGGACGGAATTCAACCCAGTGCCTCAAAGGTAAAAGCTGTCATTGAATGGCCGAGACCGCAAGGGGTAAGAGATGTGAGGGGATTTTTAGGTTTGGCAAGTTTTTATCGCAGATTCATTAAACAGTTCAGTACGAAAGCCAAACCATTAACAGACCTGACTCGTGAGAGTAATGTGTGGCAATGGACTATAGTTGAGGAAAACGCATTCAATTCTTTAAAGCAAAGTCTTGTTGTTGCACCGGTTTTGCATAGCCCTGATTTTGACTTGCAATTTGTAGTAACCACAGATGCTAGTCTGGTAGCTGTGGGTGCGATACTTGAGCAGGATTTTGGACAGGGCTTGCAGCCGGTTGCGTATGAGAGCAGGAAGCTCAACCCAGCGGAGACCAGATACTCAGCCTACGAGCGGGAGTTGCTGGGAATGGTGTGGGCCATTGGGAAATGGCGCCACTACCTTGAGGGCAAGCACTTTATAGTGCAGACAGACCATTCCTCGCTCAGGCACCTTCCAAACCAACCCAGCGTCAATAGACGCATTTGGAAGTGGGTCAGCATTCTGCAGGGATATGACATCAAGATACGCCACATCCCTGGCAAGGTAAATCCCGTAGATGCTTTGACCCGACAGGTGAGAGGAAGGGATGAGGTT
>JAOXSG010000200.1 GCA_025800105.1 Cohaesibacter sp.
TTGGAGAAATGACAATTCAGGGAGGCAGTATGACATAGCCTTCGAGTTCAATGATGGGAAAGCCCCTCCAGAGAACGAAGTTGAGTTGCCATTTGGAATGAGGGACCCAAGACCAAGTGGTTCAGGTCCTGGACTCCAGCCCCCCTGGCATCAAAGAAAGGGCCCAAGACCAAGCACATCGAGCACACCCAAGGCACCGCCTCCGGAGCCGAAACCACAAGCGAAGCCAATGCCGAAAGCTCCGCCAAAGAGAAGCAACATGAGGGCGAACAATCCATTGCCGCCAGTCATGTTTTCCGAAGACTCCTTATCTGCCGATGAAGACGAACAAGTGGCTAGGAGCAATGCCGAATGGACATATCCAAACATCGAGTTGGCAGGTAGAAAGTTGAGAAGCTACATTAGGAAGCACCTTGGCAGAGGCGACAGGGATGTAATGATCTTGACCTACATCAACCAAATGGATGATCCTTGTGGGGCATATGATGAATCCCTGGTTCCATTGACAGCTGCGTACCATATGGTCAGTGAATGGGAAGTTCTGCTTCGTAGAACCACCA
>JAOXSG010000782.1 GCA_025800105.1 Cohaesibacter sp.
CCAGAATCAGCCGAGGTGATGATGAGACGGAGAAGTGCACACCACTTGCAGCTCAGAGCTGCGGACGCGGTCACTCAGAGAAAAATGTGTTACAACCACAATTGACGAGCAAGAATCCAGGGCACACCACAAACAGATGTAGCTCGCCATTCCAGATCACCCAGTCAGAATCTCCTAATCACTTTCCAGTACCTTTTCAGTATCAGCCACACATCTAGTGCAGAGGTCCTCGCCCGAAGGCTCATTGGTACATGCACTAGATGATCACCATTCGGACCATCACAACTACTCCCCCCTTATACGAGTGGTGTCCTCACCACTCTAAACTTTCTCCTCCTCGGGGTTGTCCTCCTTGATATAGTCCTTCAACTGTGTAGGATGACTGAACTGTGAGGCCTGAACCTAGCTTGCCTCTTCGACTAGATAACCTTTCCATAATACTAAATATTCTTTCATAATCTTTTTATTTCTTTTAATTTTTCTCCAACGGAGGATCTTCTCAACTTCATAGAATGGCTCTTCCACCTCAGGGGCATCCGATGGAATTGGCTGGTCCTCTTGTAAGCTTGCAGTCCTCCAGTCCTTCAGAAGTGACAC
>JAOXSG010000202.1 GCA_025800105.1 Cohaesibacter sp.
GCTGAAGTTTGTGAGCGATCTCGATGTCGTCTGGGGTGATGTCGATGTTGATCTTTCTTGCGACGCTGATAACGACGTCTTCTGCGTTAGCGTACAGACATTCCGGGATGCCATGATTAAAATATACTATCAACAATGTAATCCGCTACATAATCATGTCATCTGACTCTATATACATAATTGAAGGGCCCGGTGGAAAAAGGGCACAATTGACATTTTTTGACCGATCTTTGTTTTTCGTTGTTTAAAATGGACCCAGCTCGCTCCAGTTACTATGCCTGAGTAACTTTGAGTCCCAGACCACTATTCTGAGGGAGAATGCTTGGTTAAGCAGCGAGAAAATCTGCAAAACCTCCATTTGTTCAATTTGAGTGCGATTTTCCGCCAATTTGGTGCAGACCCCCCGAGGAAATGGTTGTGGCCATCCTGCCGGGGGCTCTCCCATAGCTTTGCCAGGCTTCTTCACGCTGACGGGCCGCTGGGAAGAGCCCGTCATTCCACTTCATTCACTGAATACGGCTATGTATGCCATTCGGGCCTATCTTTTGCCTTGCAACCACTGCAAAGCATGTCGGGAAACAAAATGGACGATCCGCGATAGAGCTCCCCTCGCCAGCTCAAAGCAAATGTCTATAAGTATACAAGCACCTCTTAATTCGGAGACTTCGTGCATGGTACAGAATGGCAAATGGACCAC
>JAOXSG010000796.1 GCA_025800105.1 Cohaesibacter sp.
AAGTCCAGACATGCAGTTCTACCCAGGCACTACATACAAATCCTCAACCCACTGTCATTGAGAAAGAAAGTTCCATGTAGGATGCAGAACAATACAGTGGCACTGAGATTTCTTCTGGGGAAGCGGCACGGATTAGGGATGAGGTACAGGGAGTAATGAGACAGCAGTTTGTGCAAGCACATGCCCATGCGGAGGCTATTTCCAATTTGGAGAAAAAAATGGCGGCACAGGAAACTATTTCAAAATCTGTAAATGCAACTGCTGAAGAAGAAGAAGTAATTGACCTCATTTCTAAATCCGCTGCCTTGCTGCAAAAATCCCACCGTCTGTATAGCCAGGTTCCCTTATCTCGGTAGCTAGTACCCCTTCCCATGTTGGGAATGGTGGGAGTGCTCCGGGATTTTCGCATTTATCGTCTGGTTCACACCCCTCGCCTCCCCCGCCACCATTTGCCACAATGCATTGGAAGCCAAAAGAGCCTCCATGCTTTTTCGGACGCAACTCCGAGGATGTCCACACCTGGACATCTGTGGTGCGTCATTACCTTATGTAGAGAGCTGGGTATCGTACAGGACATTTTATTGTACTGTGTAG
>JAOXSG010000798.1 GCA_025800105.1 Cohaesibacter sp.
GTATTGATGCCATCCGTTGACTGAATGTGCGTGCCGCTTGAGCTGTTGTTGGCCTGCTGGGCCTGACGAACAGTGGATTGCGCACTTTCAACCAATTTGGTGATGGCCTTGATGCCGTTATCAGCGGCTTCAATGGTTTTGGTTGCGTTACCAACATTATCAAGAAGGCTGCTCAGCTCGTTTGCCCGCGTGCTGAGACCTTGTGAGGTAAAGAAGTTGTTTGGATTGTCCAGCGCAGAGTTGACTTTTTTGCCGGTAGACAGACGGTTGGCTGTCTGTGACATCATATTCGCTGTATTTTGCAAAGAGAGCAAATTTTCGCGAACGCCCGCTGAAAGAGTAATTCCTGACATATCCCCATAACCTTTCTGGTTTTTGTACTCGTGACCGTCCTTGGTCTGGGGGTAGAATGCGCGTTAATCGAAAATCATTAGTAAAATTATATGGTTAACGGATGTCAGGGTTAATGGCAGGTTAGTTGTAATGGTTAAAAATGTCCAAATATAAGAGAGGCTGTTTCACGCTTTGATTCTTCTATAAGGCAAAAGTCCGTATTTTGACTTTTTCTTGTGCCCGTTGGCTTTGCAGACCTCTATATATAGCGATCAATAAAAAGGTGAGGTGTGAGCCGGGAAGGGAGCTGGTTTAAAAGTTTTTATCAAAATGTGGCTTGTCTTCGTCCGTTTTCTGCTTTGTTTGGGGCTGATAGGCCCTCAAATTCATCAAACCATCCGCGCTTTGGTCTGTTTGTGCGCTTTCTTCCATGGATTTTGTCAGCTGGGATAAATCTTCTCCTGAGAGAAGTTGGGCTTGTGGCTGGCTTATATATGCTTGTAGGGGAGCCACATCGTCGCGTTGATCTTTGTCTTTGTCTTGTTGCTCATAGGCTGTGTTGCCATGGGTGAAACGAACTTTTTCATCCCGTTCTGTTGACTCAACAGCGTCATCTTCTGTGACTGCGCCAGATCTGGATGTTTTTTTAGCCGCCGATTTGCCTTGAATTGACGCTGGCGGCTGCATTTTTTGGATAGATAAATCCATATGAGCCTCAAGTTTACAAGGTTATCTTGAGACTAGTATATAGTAATTTTTGCAAAATGTCATTCATTCGAAACAATGAATGACATTTTGCTATTTATAAAATAAAGCTCTTTAATAGAGATTGTATGAATTTCTCAATACTCTATTTAGGACTATATACTTCTATCCGTTCAGTGTTTTCTATTATCTTGGAGCCATTGTTTGATTTCATTCAGATAGTCGCTTGCTTGTTGCCCCCATGGTATTGAGCAGAATTTTTGATCTTCAAACCATGGAACATAAGACTGGCCTAGATTATCCTGATAGTGGCAAGGAGCATATCTATAACATTTTATACCAACAGCGCCTGCAATATCCGAACTGGTTGATCCCGGGCCTACAAAAAGATCCATACAGGAATTAAAAGCAGCTGCACCGAGTAGATCATCCATCAAGTCTAGGCCTGGAGCATGATAGAGTGGTACATCATATTTTTCGCGGAAAGCAGTGATTTCGTGTTCTTTAACGGTATATTGGAAGTTAAAAAACTCGAATCCTGGCATTCTCAAAATTGGCAAGAGCTCTTCCAAATCAAGATAACCATAGGATTCTGGATCAAGCAATATTTTACTTGACCATGCCAGCCCAACTTTTGTTGTGCTTTTGGATTGCATGATATCCAGGTTGCGAAATACTTGTACATTTTCTTCGGGTATTCGAATAATCTTATCTTTGTCTTCGAAGGCAGAAATGGTTGGGCGCAATATTTCTGGTAGCGTTCCTAGTGAAATTTGCGTATCAAAATCTTCCTCAATTTTGGGGAATTCATTTGAGCTTACTTGGTAGGTTCCATATTGGTTGCTGATAATTGAAAATTCGGGCAATTTATCAGGCAAAGCCCTTACTTCTACATCTGGATATAATAGTTTGATGAGTGGCATACATTTTTTTTGTACTGCAATGATAATGTTGTCGTGATGTTTAATTTCTTTAATCATCGAGGCTGTCTTGAAGACATCGCCAATCCCCTGATCAGACCAAAGGTAGAGTTTTTTGTTTACAAGCTCTTCTCCTTGCCAAAGTGGACTCTCGAGATCAAACTTGGTGCATATTCCACTTGCTTCGAACCTGACAGGGTTTCCTTTATAGGCAGCTGGAAGATCGCCCAATTTCCAATATATAAGGCAGCTCATCCATTTGGCTAAAGGATTTTTGGGGTCAATCGCTAATGCTTTGTTGTAGCATTCGATTGATTTTTCAAAATCTCCTAAGCGGAAGTAGCAATGGCCTTTGGTGCAGAGGTAGCCACCATGTTTGGGAACGACTTTTAGAGCTTTCTCTATGTGGTGCAATGCATCTTTATAAAGCCCAAGTTGCCCATATGCATCTGATACAATACGATTGCAGACTGAATCATCAGTGAATTTTTCTTTATGCTCGTTGGCATAGTCAACAATATCTTGATATTCGCGATTTTTGCGTTTGAATTCTAGCCATTGATAATGTGCTACAGGATCAAAGGGGGCCAGCGGCAGGCATTTTTCATAGCATAAAAGTGCTGCATCATTGATTTTGGCTGCTTCCAATATTTCGCCCGTCAAGCGTAGTAGCGATACATTTGTCGGGAATAGCTCGATTGCTTTTGTACTGATTGCTACTGCATCGTCATATAATTCGATCTCATTGCCTTCTGTTTCATCTTCTAATGAAAAGGAGATGCTGGTATATGACTTTTTGGCTTCTGACGCTCCCTGAAAAAGAGCATCACATAGACGATACCAATAATCCGGATTTTCAGGGTTTTGACTGACGGCTTTTTGAAAATAATCTATCGCATCACTAAATTTTTTTACTTCCAGAGCCAGATTGCCGGTCGCTATTTGAAGAGCGTGATTTTCTTCTTGTTTATTGGCGGCTTCGGAGAGGAATTTCAGGGCGGCCTCGGGTTTGTTTTGGGCCAGCAGGGCTTTGGACAAGAGAAGGCGAATATCAATATAGCCTGTTTTGTCTTTGAGTAATTTTCGACAGATGGATTCCGCGCGTGCCGGTTTGCCAGTCTCCAGATAATTTTTTGCTTTTTTCAAGCGGTCGACGGTCAATGCCTGCATAATTGGTCTGCCTCAAAATAAGTGTCGGACTGGCTGTTTGCGTGACGATTCGATTTGCAAATCAGTTTGTTGAGTCTAACAAGAGGGCAAAAGCGGGATCAATGCAAATTCGAAGGATTTTCCCGTGATTGCCGCTACCAGACTGTGCGGCCGCCATCTATTGAGAGCGTGGCACCGTTCATATAGCTGGAGGCGTCCGAAATCATGAAAGCCACGGCTGATTTATATTCGTCCTTGTCTGCCATTCTGCCCATGGGAATGAGATTGGTGAGACGATCGACAAAGGCATCATCCTGACCATTGTAAACCCCGCCGGGGGCGAGGGCATTGGCGCGTACGCCTTGATCGGGCCAATAGGTGGCCAGATATTTGGTCAGGCCAATCAGTCCCGCCTTGACGACGGAATAGGTGACTGGCTTGACGCTTTGCGTTTGCGCTGTTTCGCTCTTTTGGCGGTAAATGCGCTGGTCTGGAGCGATGAGGCCCAGATCGGATGCGATATTGAGAATGACCCCGCCGTCATGCTTTGCCATATGAGAGCCAAAAATGCGGCTACAGAGCATGGCACCGGTCAGACCCACAGCAATGTCATCATTCCAGATTGCCAAGGGGAGATCTTCAAAGCGGGACCAGTTTTCGCCGTTGCTGTTTTCCATTTTGGGATTGTTGGCTGCATTGTTGATCAGAATGTCGATGCGTCCGAATTGAGCGATGATTTGGGTTTTGATTGCTTCAATGGCCTTTGGATCTGTGATGTCGAGGGCCGCGGCAAAGGATTGGCATTGATAGGTTTCGCTCAACTCTTTTGCAGCTTTTGCAGCCCGCTTTTCATCAAGATCCAAAAGGCAGGGAATGCCACCCAGTTCAGCCACGGCTTCGGCGTGCTTTTGTCCCAACAGGCCAGCGCCGCCTGTGATGATGGCGACGCGCCCGCTCAGATCGAAGCTTTCTTTTACAGTCTTTGCCATGATGATTTGCTTTTCTGCTTTTATAGGCTGCGGGTTTGTCCGCCATCCAGTGTCCAGATTTGGCCGGTTGCAAAGGATGCCTGGTCTGATGCCAGCCAGACAGCGAGATTTGCAATCTCTTGCGGGTGGCCCAGACGTGCCAGCGCGACATCCTTATCCAGCATATCCTGAACGGCTTTTGCATCTTCGTTCAGTTTGCGCTGCCAAACCGATGTCTCGAACAAAATATTGCCCGGTGCAATGGCATTGATGCGGATTTTGTCTTTGCCCAAGGGGCGGGAAATGCCTTTGACATAGGCGTTCAGTGCTGCTTTTGCGGCGGAATAGGTGACGGGGGCACCGGGGATTGTCTCATTTCCGCAAATGGAGGATATGCAGATAATGCTGCCTGAGGTCTTGGCTAAGCTGGTTTTGCAGGCTTGCACCATATTGGTGGTGCTCCATAGATTGATGGCAAACACTTTTTGCCATTCTGCGGCATCCTCTTCGCCCGGTGGCACAGAAGCCCCAGAGCCGACATTGCAGACCAAAATATCAAGCGTGCCAGAGGCAGTAAGCGCTAGTTTTGCAATGTGTTCGGCTTCTTCTGGTTTGGTGACATCGCCCGTGATAATGGAGCATCGCTTAGTGCCCAGCGTTTTTTGTGCTGTCAGAAGTGCTTCTTTGTTGCGGCCATTGAGAATGACATGAGCCCCTGACATGTGCAGTGCTGTGGCGATTGCAAGGCCAATGCCTTTGGAGGCGCCTGTGATCAGGGCTGTCTTGCCGGTGAGATCAGTCATTGTGGCATCCTGCCTTTTGCAACCCGCTTTTGACAAAGTCTCGATAGGTTTTTATTGCATCAAGATGGTCGCCATTTTCTGCCCGTGCCGTTTGCAAGATGATGGGGCCATTATAGTTATAGTGGTTCATACAGGCAAAGAGTGCGGGGAAATTGGCCGCGCCTGTGCCAAGGGCAACGGTGGTGCCTTGATAAAGGCGGTCCTTGATATGTAGATTGATGATCCTGTCGCTATAAGCTGCCCATTCTTCTTCTACGTCAAAGCCTAGAGCTGCGCTATTGCCGCTGTCATAATTGATGCCAAAGGTTGAAGAGGGCAGGTGAGCGATGAATTGGGTAAGGTCTTTGGGGGCGAAATCGCTTTCGAACAGGATGGTGATGGCATGGTCATCAAAAAAATCTTTGCGCGCCAGAAGCTCTGTAATCAGACATTCCTGCTGGGCCTGATTGTCCAGACGGCCATTATCGACCAACGGGATGACGATTTTTTGAATGCCAACTGCATGGCATGAGAGGCAAATGGCGTCCAGATCCTGTAAAAGCTTTTGTTTTTCTTGCGCCTCTTTTGCCTTCCAAAATGGGGCTTGCATGAAGCAATCGCCGGTTAGATTTGGGATCGATAGATTATAGTGCTGGCAGAGTGTGCGAATGGTCTGTTGACGGTCTTCTCGCATCAATGGGTTTTTGTAAAGATCTTCCTGATCTAGCGTCCATTCCATGATCGGCATTTGAATGTGATGAGCGAGGCGCATTTCTTCTTGCCAATCGTCCCATGGAAAGGCCTGAATCATGCCGTTAACTTGGGGAACCAGACGCCCCTGAATGAAGCCTATCATTGCTCTTTTACCAGTTCGATCAGAAGGTTTGACGTTTGACCTGTCTCTTGCAGCTTTTTGATATAAGCCTCGTTCAGGGCTGAAAGCTGATTTGTCAGCCAGAGTGACAAATCCGGGTCCTGACCGTCAATTTTTATGTCAGAGAGGCCGATTTCGCAGGTGCCTTGTGGTCCATCATTCATGATCCAGTGCAGATGGTTCAGCAGATTATAGTCTTGCGTGAAGCAGATCTGCATTGCCTCTTCATGAAAGCCTGCATCAAGGCAGGCCTGTTTTAAGGATTTTTGCGAGAAATAGAACAAATGCTCGGCATGATAATAAAATTGGTTATAGCTTGGCACCTTCCATGTGTTCAGCAAGGGGTCATATAAATTTGGCACTTCGATGAAAGCGCGTCCGCCGGGCTTGAGGGCTGTATGAACATCCTTGAGGAAAGCGACAGGGTCTGGCGTATGTTCCAGCACCTGAAATGAGCAGACAATATCGAATGTCTGGTCCGCAAAAGGGCTGTCGCTGAAAAAGTCCGAGCTGATTTCAAACTCGAAATTTTGTGCCATGAAATCACAGCAATCCAAATCCAGCTCAATGGCGCATAATCTTTGGGTTTTTCCCTGCAAATGATGCAAGAATTGACCGCTTGATGAGCCCAATTCCAAAAGTTCGGTTTCTGCACTGATATAGGGCAGAATATGCTTGAGCCGCTGAGATTGAAAGCGGCTGTAAATGTCGAACATTTCTTGCGCATGGGTGGCGGCGTGATCTGCTTTATGAGAGACAGATTTGCGATATTCGCTTTCATAAAAGGCTTTGACATCAAAGGCTTTGCCATCCAAAAAGCCCAGATCGCAGGACGGACAATGATAGACGATGCCTTCGCCACGTCTCAATTTTGCGGTTAGCACCCGGTCAGAGACTTTGTTGCATCGTGGGCAGGGTTTGGTTAGGCCATCTTGATGGGTATAATGGAGCATGGTTAGTCTCGTGCGCTTAACATGCACACATATTGGGTGCGTGTGATGCTGCATCCCAGATATTTGGGAATGGAATCGGTGGCTTTATCGCGTAAAATATTGATGGAGAAGCCGTGCTTTTCTGCTTCCTCATGCATTTGCTGAAAGGTGAATTGATAAATGGGGTAGGGGCTTTTGGCACCGGGCTTGTAATAATAGGCCATTTCATGATTATGCCCCAGAAAGGTACGCATCAGGATGAAGCGGCTTGTGGATTGGCACATATGGGCCAGCGCCGTTTGCCACTCATCTATATGCTCCAATGTGCCCGACATGACGGTGATATGGCTTTTGCGCGGGCGTGTTGTTGCGATATCCATCAGATCAAATTTTTCATGAGGGAAATGCTGGCGGGCCACATCCAGATATGTTTTTGAAATATCATAGCC
>JAOXSG010000814.1 GCA_025800105.1 Cohaesibacter sp.
TTCCGATCTCGCTCGCCGCGCGTGGCTCTGAGGATAAAAGGACGACCGCTCGCGGTCTACTGTAAACCGATTTTTTCGCATTAAGTAGTAAGCGCTCCTAGTCTTCTAGTGGGCCAGTGGAGATGAAGCAATTGTAAGGCATCCCTGCCCTTACCACCACAAAAAGGAAAATTGGCTCGGAATAAGACTGACAAGTTCGTAAACCTATGCGGAGCATGGGCGAATGAAACTTTATTCTTTTTCGTATTCCCTGGCGGCTCATCAGTGAAAGTAAGTTCTCGATCGATTCTTGAATTCTACTTTTCATGGAGGCTTCCTGTGTAAACCATAGTCCCTGTGTAAACCAACACCGAAAGTAACCCGATTGCAACGGGTTATCATTCCACCGCGGCAAAACGCAGTGCGCATGAGTAAAGAACTGAGCTTCCGGTCAGTTACGCATTTCCGGTTGCGTAATGAAATCATAGGGAAACAGATAAAACTCCCGCACCGTGAAGTTCAAAACCAAAAAGTAAGACTTAGAAAAGAAAAGTAACGAAAAGTTCG
>JAOXSG010000205.1 GCA_025800105.1 Cohaesibacter sp.
GGTTGTGGGTCAACAGGTAAAAATCCAGGTGATGTAAAGTCAAATGGTTGCCAGCAATGTAGAAATGAGCGTCTTGTAGTTGCAATGGAAGTATGCGATCAGTAAAGGCAAGATCCTGTTGGTATGTCGATGGTGTGGTCCAAGCGCTGAGGTGCCGGGATTGTCGGGATGGGCGCATCTTTTGGTGTTTGTTGCAAAATGGCTGCGGTAAAAATTGCTTTTGTGGATGAGCTCGTCTGTTGTAACGGAATTGACATCAGGGGGTGAAAAGTCTGGCGTCAGATTGCATCTTTTTCAACTGAAAGAAGTTACGGAGTTATGCTCGAAACCTAGCTGAAACTGAAACGGCGTGTGAGAACGGGTATAAAAGGTGGAGGAAATTTGACTTCCTCAATCAAACGATTGGCTACATGTACTGGAGGGTTGCGAGTTCGGTGGCGGAACCATCTGGATCTTTGTGAAACTCCTACCTGACGTTCTCTTTCCGTTTTCCAGAAAATTTCTGTGCGGATGGTCTCAATCTGGTTGGCCAGATCACGTGTTCGGCTGTCCAATTGCCAGTATTCTGGTAGTTCATGGACATAAGCGCCAACCTTGATGCCTAGCAGGCCTGTGCCTTTGGCTACCCATTGCCAGTAGTCGTCCTGCTCTGCCAGGAATTCTTCCATTTGGGCGCATTGCTGCTGCAAAATGTAGTAGTCAAGAGAGTGTAGGATGATATGGTTGGACCACTTGTAGAAT
>JAOXSG010000825.1 GCA_025800105.1 Cohaesibacter sp.
CTGATTTCACTATTACCTGTGCTGGTTGTTGAAATGTTACCTTTTTAGTGGTTTGTTGAGGATTTTGTGGAGGTGGGGTACCTTGTCTACCTCCTCTTTTAATTACTATATTAGCTCCACCTCTCCCTGTACCTCTAGTGGTTGCAGGTTGAGGAGCTTGTTGAGCTGGCATAGGGGGAGCTGTAGGTGTTAAAGGAGGCCTGCCCACCTGCTGACCTTGTCTAGGTGGCTGTCCTCTTCCCCTTCCTGCAGGATACTGAGTTTTATCCTGAGGATCTCCTCCTTTTTGATTCTTCAACTTTTCTAACTTTTTCTTAGCTAATTTCCTACTTACCTCTAACTTAGCCGCCTTCACAATCATGTCATTCATGTATTGCAAAGTTACTGGTGTGTAGGCATTGAAGGAATGTTCTATCCTTCCTACTATCCTATCCTCCAATTGCTCCATGGCTTGATTTGCCTCTGGGCATTCTCTTCCATAATGCCCATAACCTCCGCACTTGTAACATATCAGATTTGCTAAATTTGGGTTTCTGAACCTACCTG
>JAOXSG010000840.1 GCA_025800105.1 Cohaesibacter sp.
TGTGGTGCCATGATCTGTTCTGTGCCTGCATCTGTCCATATGGCATGGGTGATGGGTAACCGAGCTAACTCGAGCATGTCTCGTCGAATTTGTTGTACTTGGTCTTGTAGTCTAACATGACTGTCGAGCAATCTGTTGTGACTGCGTAGAAGGCTGACGAGCCATTTGAAAGTATCTTTGATGCCCCATGGGCTGTCTGTGTTTGTTTCTGCTTGCGGTCCTGTGCTGGCTAGAATGGTGCTCGGTGATTCTGGTGCGGCTTGATTGTCTGGTGCTGCTTTGTCTTTTGCCTGTGGTGTGTTGTTCTGTTTTTGTTTGGTGCTTCGAGGTGTTGTCTCTGGTTTCGGCATGAACACTACTGCGCCGCGGGTGAAACGTAAAAGCTGGCTGCTACCGCACGTTTGGTTTCTCGTTTTGAACCTAATCTACAGATGGTAACATTCAGAGTGTCATGAAAGATCTCTCTCAGTGTTATAACTTTTCAATTCAATTCCTATCCAGAGT
>JAOXSG010000890.1 GCA_025800105.1 Cohaesibacter sp.
CGTTTACACCGTCTCCAATTTTACCAATTTTCAGAAAACACAGATTCGAAGAATCCAGTGTGAGATGAGACGGTTCCAAATCCAAACAGTTGGAGGCCACGAGCCAAACATCCAACCAACATCCTAGTTTGGAAGAAAAAGTGCGTGCTGCTTGCTTGCTTATGATTAAGCCAAAAGCCATTGAAACACTTGAAGTGATTGTTGGTTAGCACATACTTGTTTGTGCGCTGTAACAATCACAAATGTGTTGATCGACCTCTGTGAAGAGGTCAACCGTTGACATTTATTTGAGTGATCCACAACCTTGTTGATGAAACCTTTGCTCGTGGCTCATTTTGGATACAAGCATCCATTTGACTTTCGCCCTTTTGTTTTTCTTTCCCCACCCCCCCTCACCTCATTTCATCACACATATATCATCATACACATACTTCACTCATACTCTAAACACACACTTTGAGGGTACCACCTTCATCTCTTCCGACTAGGATTTGACTCGTGCCTCCAAATTTATTATTCTTTCATTTTTGGGTCAGAAATTTTCATCCATACCCATAGGTC
>JAOXSG010000894.1 GCA_025800105.1 Cohaesibacter sp.
GTTTTAGTAATTTTCAGAGAATTTACAATGTGAAGAACTTGAAGAAAATTTAGGTAGAGATGGAAAAAATATGTTTATTAGCTTTGCAATTATGTCAAAAACAAACAAACAAACAAACAAACAAACAAACTCATGCCGCTATATATTGTCCAAATGCAGCCCATGGTTCCTGATCCATAATTCATAGCCAGTGGTCCACAGTCCCGGTTCCAATATTTTTTCTGTTCATTTGAACGCTGATCGGTATGGCGAGTTTAATATGTTTCATGTTTCTTTTGCAATGTTTGCCGTTTTGTTCTCTCCATACTTTCCGCTCGTTTTTTTACAGCCCTCATTGCACACGACTTTAAAACATTTTCGTAAATTCAGAACTAGACTGCAAAGATCGAAGGGTCTCCGGCCCCCGGCTTGTTTTCGTATTGTGAAGGTTTTCGGTTTGTCGATGGAGAAAATTGTACACCTCCAAGTTCTCTAAAGGTCTCCTTATAGTTGCTCTACGGGTTATTGTGGCGTTGCCGTCGCTAACATAATAGAAACGGG
>JAOXSG010000900.1 GCA_025800105.1 Cohaesibacter sp.
TTCAATGATCATTGAAAAATAAATACAGTGATGAGTGAAGAGTCCCAAACACCCTTGAATCAAAGAGTTTTCAAAAGAATAGTTGAAGAAGTTCCCACTTGGAGCCAAATCATTTTTGATAGTTATAAGCATGTGGTAAACAGTCGACTACCTCTTCATGGCTCTTGGAAATGTCATCTTGCAACCTGATCTTTGTTTGGAAAATGGGAAAATGGGAGCCTAAGGGCAATCAAAACACTGGTCAGCTGGGTGATGAGTGGAGAATATGTCAGCTAGAAACCATCTAAGAAGATTGGTACATGGAAGGTGAATGATCCACAGAAGCCAATCCGAATAGACCACTGATATTATTGGAGAAAAGTTTATGACCTGAAGCGGATGACAGGCTGTGAAAGGAAATCCCTTCTGTCAACTGAAGGTCGTGTAGACAGCTCTCATTCTCAGACATGGCAATATAGAGGTTGACAGGGGATTTTCAGAAAGTGGTATAAGTGTGACAGGTGTCAGGGTTGGACTGAGTGCCAATGGTTTCACAGCAA
>JAOXSG010000927.1 GCA_025800105.1 Cohaesibacter sp.
CCTCTGCCATGGCAAGTCATCTGGACTTGGCACCGAAGATGCTTATGGTGGTAAAAATGCAAATGCCAATTCAGGGTTTGTGCCAGGTCCTGGTATTACCCTCAAGCGCTCTATGACGTGACGCAGGTGAACGAGTTGCAAACTACCATGAGCAAATCATTCTACATCCGCATATCGCTTCATCGTTTTTCACCAGATCTCCAAAACTCGGCACAAAATGGTCAACATTCCGTTACCCCCCCCTTTGGCTCAAGTGCTGTTCTGGTTCAAGTGCCCGGTAGTGGAATTCCACAAAGGTGGTTAGCACACGAAAGGCACTAGGAAGAGCGGTGTAGGGCGGCCTCTGCGGCCTTCAGTTTTCCTGTCCTTCAATCCCTTCCAGTTCGCCACCATTGAGGTCGGTCCTGGATTGGATTTCATTTTTCCTTTCTCTCTTTTAATATTCTTTTCCAGATCGCCGCCATTGAGGTTGGTCCTGGATTGGATTTCATTTTTCCATTCTCTCTTTTAATATTCTTTTCCAGATCGCCGCCATTGAGGTTGGTCCTGGATTAGATAATTCTTAACCTTTAATCACTCGACCTTGATCCTTTCCAGCTCGCCACCATTGAGGTTGGTCCTGAATTGGATTTTATTTTTCCATTCTCTCCTTTAATATTCTTTTCCAGATCGCCGCCATTGAGGTTGGTCCTGGATTAGATAATTCTTAACCTTTAATCATACTCGACCTTGATCCTTTCCAGCTCGCCACCATTGAGGTTGGTCCTGGATTGGATTTTATTTGACCATTCTCACCTTTAATTTTCTTTTCCAGATCGCCGCCATTGAGGTTGGCCCTGGATTAGACAAAACTAAATTTTTCC
>JAOXSG010000931.1 GCA_025800105.1 Cohaesibacter sp.
CCAGAAGATGGGAAAGAAGCCACCAATGGCAGCCTGCCCTGTACCTAAGTAAGTGCCAAACCGAAGTTTACCCTGCACCACATTGTCAAGCTCAGGGTAACGAACCCCTATAACAGCCTCGTAAGTGACTTCCGAGACACGTGCACTGCTAGGCAGGACTAGGGACCACTTCTGCCGCCCACTGAGCCCAGCCGCTTCCTCCAGTGTAGCCGACAGCATGGAGTCAACATCATTCTGATGCTGACTAAGCCACATGATTGCTAATGCTGCTCTAGGACACTTGCAGCCAACCAATCCTGAGATTGTCCAAGGAGCTCATTTGCCATCATCATAGTCCGCTCTTCAATCTCCTGCTGCGTGTCAGCCTGCAGGAGCTGCAGTACGGAAAAGGCAGGGGCAGCAGTTGTCTCTGTCAGGTAGCGAGACACAATTTGCGCCAGCTGTTAGACTGGAAGAGGGTAGTGTCCCCTCGAAGAGCGACTGGCCGTTTGAGCAGCTTTTGCCTGAAAAGCCTTGCAGACTCAGACTTACGAAGCCCGCCTGGTGTTTGTCGATGGTCCCCAAGCCACATTACCATGCATTCTCGTGGCATTCTCGCAATGGCAGAAGCTTCGTCCAGGTTCCCAAACTGTTGACTCTCATCCTGCAGGGCAAGATCCACTTCCGTCATCCATTCCTGCATAGGACCATACTTGCAGGCACATTCATGGCGGAAGCCACCACCACATCCAATGACAACTCTTTTGGC
>JAOXSG010000950.1 GCA_025800105.1 Cohaesibacter sp.
CCCGTTGTATCCGCGACGCCAATATCGGCTTCATGTTTGCCCCAAATCATCATGCCGCCATGCGCTTTGTCGGCCCCTCGCGGGTAGAAATGGGCATCAGAACCATTTTCAATCTGCTCGGCCCCCTCTCCAACCCGGCGGGCGTCACAAGGCAATTGATCGGGGTTTTGATCCCCATTGGCTGATGCCCTTTGCCCAAACCCTGAAAAATCTGCACTCAGACATGGCATGGATTGTCCATGGCGCAGGTGGGCTTGATGAGATTTCGATCACTGGCGAAAGCCAGATCATCCAGCTAAAAGATGGCGAGATCACCCAATTCACTCTTTCCCCCAAAGACGTTGATCTGCCAGAGGCAACATTGGGCGACATTCGCGGTGGCACTGGCGATGACAATGCCATTGCCCTGCGCGCAGTTCTCTCTGGCGAAGCAAGCCCTTATCGCAATATTGTCGTGATGAATGCCGCAGCGGGCCTTTTGATCGGTGACAAGGTTGACACCTATCGCGATGGCATTGCAATGGCGCAGGAAACCATTGACAGCGGAGCGGCTCAAAACGCTCTGGAAAATCTGGTGCAGGTCTCCAATCAGACATAAACCTCAGTCCATCGAAACCGTCTGGACAACACACAAAGAAGCGTAAACGGATCCCATGGCCGACATTCTGAAAAAAATCGAACTTTACAAGCGTGAAGAAGTCAAGGCAGCCCAAGCCAAGGTCTCTCTTGCGGATCTGAAAGCAAAAATTGCAGATCAGGATGACGCCCCGCGCGGCTTCTATAAGGCTTTGAAGGCAAAAGTCGATGCAGGACATTATGCCCTGATTGCCGAAATCAAAAAAGCCAGCCCTTCCAAAGGCTTGATTCGCGAAGACTTCAATCCCCCCCATCTGGCCCAAGCCTATGAGAAAGGCGGAGCCGCCTGTTTGTCCGTTCTGACCGACAGCCCCAGTTTTCAGGGGCACCCGGATTTTCTAATTGCAGCCCGCAACGAGGTAAGCCTGCCAGCGCTGCGCAAGGACTTTCTCTATCTGCCCTATCAAGTCTATGAAGCAAGAGCCTGGGGGGCCGATTGCATTCTCATCATCATGGCGTCAGTGAGTGATGAAGAAGCAAAAGTGCTGGAAGAGACCGCCTTTGAGCTGGGCATGGATGTCTTGATCGAAGTGCATGACAAGCAAGAGCTGGACCGCGCCCTTGCCTGCCTGAAATCTCCTTTGCTTGGCATCAACAATCGCAATCTCAAAACCTTTGAAACCAGCCTGCAAACAAGTCTGGATCTGGCTCAATATGTGCCGGACGACAAGCTGCTGGTCGGCGAAAGTGGCCTCTTCACCCCTGATGATTTAAAGCTGCTCTCCACAAAAGCCGATATCAACACATTCCTGATTGGGGAAAGTCTGATGCGCCAACAGGATGTGGAACAAGCCACCCGCTCTCTTTTGGGGCTTTGAGTGCCATCACGAACAGGATTTGACCCAAAGCAAGGGCAAGCGCCGCATAAAAGGGCATAAACACCCAATGACATTCGCCCATTGAAGGAGCAGCAATTGTGACGCAAGACCGCCTCACCCATCTGGACGAAACCGGCGCGGCCAATATGGTCGATGTCTCACAAAAAGAGCCAACCACCCGCACCGCCTTTGCCCAAGGGGCCGTGCAAATGAAACGCGAAACGCTGGATCTGATCCTGTCTGGCAATGCTAAAAAAGGCGATGTCTTGGCAACCGCCCGCATCGCTGGCATCATGGCCGCAAAACGCACCCATGAGCTGATCCCGCTCTGCCACCCATTGGCTCTGAGCAAGGTCTCCATCGATATCGAAGCCGACCCTGATCTCTCTGGCCTGACCATCACGGCCATGGCCAAGGTGAGCGGCCAGACAGGCGTTGAAATGGAAGCCCTGACCGCCGCCTCTGTTGCCTGCCTAACCATTTATGACATGGCAAAAGCCGCCGATAAAGGCATGGTCCTCAAAGACATTCGCCTTTTGGAAAAGACCGGCGGCAAATCAGGACATTGGAAGGCGGATCAATAAGCTCGTCTCACAACAAGGCATGATCTTACAAGAAAGGCACCCATCCATGGCCCTGATGAAAGTGGAAGACGCATTAGAAAGCTTGCTGAAAGGCGTAACCAAGACAAAGGCCGAAAGCGTCTCCCTTTCAAAAGCGGTTGGTCGCACTTTGGCGCAAGATTTGAAAGCCAACCGCAACCAGCCCCCTTTTGATGCATCCGCCATGGATGGCTATGCGGTCAAAAGCGACAATATCAGGGAACTCCCCACCAAGTTACAAGTGGTTGGTGAAGTGCCAGCCGGGCATTCTTTCCCCGATAAAATCCATAATTGGGAAGCGGTGCGCATTTTTACCGGTGCCCCAGTGCCGCGAGGGGCTGATGCCATTCTCATTCAGGAAAATGCAGAACGCGACGGCGCTTTTGTCAATGTGCTGGAACCGGTCAAAAAGGGCCAGTTCATTCGTCCTGCTGGGTTGGATTTTAAAGAAGGGGAGATCACCCTTGAAAAGGGTAGCTATCTGACCCCGCGCAAAATTGCCCTCGCCGCTTCCATGAATTATGCAAATATCCCGGTTTTGACAAAACCCAAAGTGGCCATTCTGGCAACCGGGGATGAATTGGTCCCGCCCGGCGCAACACCTGCGCCCGACCAGATCATTTCATCAAACAATTTCGGCGTTGCAGGACAGGCAGAAGAGCTGGGAGCGCAAACACTCAATCTTGGCATTGCCAAAGACAACAAAGCCGAGATAGCGACCAAGATCCAAGAGGCACAAGACTGGGGCGCTGATATTTTGATCACCATTGGCGGCGCATCAGTCGGCGATCACGATCTGGTGCAGCATGTGTTAAAAGAATCCGGCATGGATCTGAACTTCTGGCGCATTGCCATGCGCCCCGGCAAGCCTTTGATGGCAGGCAAAATCGGCTCGATGCAAGTGCTTGGCCTGCCCGGCAATCCGGTTTCGTCCATGGTCTGCGCGCATATTTTCCTATCTCCACTTATCCGCGCCATGCTGGGCCAAAGCGAAACCCAACCAAGCCATAGAGCGACATTGGCAAGTGATCTGCCAGAAAATGACCAAAGACAGGATTATCTGCGCGCAAAATTGCAAAAGGACGAGCAAAGCGATCAATGGATTGCCCATCCTTTTTCAAAACAGGACAGCGCCATGATGGCCCGCTTTGCAGATGCCGATTGCCTTATCATCCGCCCGCCCTTTGCGCCAGCGGCAAAGCAAGGAGAGCGCTGCAAAATCCTGATTCTGTAACCGCTATAAGGCAGATCAGACAAAAGGGCGCTTAAAGCGCCCTTTTTCATATCCCGACAGAGCGACGAAGCCATGGGCGAGGATTGTTGACCAATTGCTCATCATTGCCCGTTGGCTGATAATAATTGCTCACATCCGGCCAGTCACCACGCTCCAGACCGACCCGAACATTGGGATCTTGCACATCAAAAGCGCTCACGCCACAGCGCACCAGCATTGGCATTTGATCAAGAATATAGGCCCCCGTTGCCCGAACCTCTCCTTGATAGGCATAGCGCTCTGCCAGCAAGCGCGCAGAAGAGAAGGCACGCCCATCGGAAAAGGCGGGGAAATGCACCGCGATTGAGGCAATCTGATCCAGATAATCACCAAGCAAGGTGACATCCTCGCCCACATCGACAATCACACCCAACGTAAAAGATGGGGCGCCATTGGCCAGCAAGTCCAAAGCCCGCTCAAGCCCCAAAAAATAGGAGCCATTCGTTGGCAAAGCGGCTTCACTATCCAATATCTGCCAGTCATCAACATGAAAAGCATGTGGCTTATAAAGAGTGGCTTCAGCACCCTGTTTGCTTTGATCCGTCATCATTTCACCCCATTTCACCCTTTGGCCACATGCAGGCCGCATTCTGTTTTGTCCTGACCCTTCCAACGTCCGGCCCGTGCATCTTCACCCTCTTTGACAGGGCTGGTGCAAGGTGCGCATCCAATGGATAAAAAGCCTTTTGGAATAAGGGGATGCC
>JAOXSG010000968.1 GCA_025800105.1 Cohaesibacter sp.
CCATTCTGGAAAATGTCTGAAGCTGTCGCGTGGATCAAGAGGCATGTTTCAACCCCTGTTTCTGATGGTGCTTCTTCAGGCAATAAAAACGATTACCTGCTACATATCCATCAATGCCCGTTTCAAGCGCATAGCGGTGTAGATCGCTCAGGCGATTGATAAAACCGGTTCCGTTAAAATTGAGAGAGGTATTGCATAAAACACCAAAATCAGTTTTCTTCTTGAAAATATTGAGTAACTTGTAAATTTCAGGATTTTGATGCTCAGTGACAGACTGTAACCTTGCAGAGCCGTCAACATGGGTGATGGCTTTGAGCTGATCTGATTTAACTCGCTGAAAATAGAGCATATGCGGGCTTGATTCTTGGCTGTCAAATAATCGGGAAACTTCTTCTTCCAGACAGATTGGCGCAATCGGGCGATAGCTCTCTCGCTTTTTGATCATATTCAGCCGCTGATGAATGTCAGATGTGAAAGGATGCGCAAGCAAAGAGCGATTGCCAAGAGCGCGAGGGCCGATTTCATATCGTCCTTGAGCCCAGGCTATTATATGACCCTCGCTAAGGGACTGGGCCAAAGCGTCATAGTCCAGCATCGAGATATCCGCCTCTTCAGGATCCTGCATATCCATGACGAAATCTTCTCCGGCATAGACAGACCAATCCACTTTGGCAGAGCCGGTCAAAACAAATTGGGCCTCAGCTGCGGTGCCAATTGCAGAGC
>JAOXSG010000993.1 GCA_025800105.1 Cohaesibacter sp.
CAATACATTGATCATTAGATCGTAAACGGCGCTGAGGCCGGCTGTACGGCCTTGAATCCATGGCACGGCGGCCTCCCTTGTTCCGTTTGGAAACATCAACTTCATGTTTACAGGTTTGGACCTTCTCGGAAGGTCCATCCAACCGGGATGACGTAGCACCCGGAGGACGGCACACACTGATGATAGTTTTCATGTTTGTCTGGTGTAGTTCGAGGAAGGGGAATGTCATCACATAGGCCTCTCTTAAAACGTTTACTTAGAAACATAGTCCTATCGTAGCCAGTCATCAAGGTTGAAATGTAGTCCATAAGTTCGTCGAAGTGGAGTTCTAAATTGTGTGTCTCGAAATGAAGTCGGAAGGTGATCAACATGGGTTCGAAATTTGTTCTAAAATTCGTCGGAAAAGCATCGAAAATATCCCGAAGTTCGACGGAAGTTCGACGAAAGTTCGACGGGAGGTCAACGGGAATTCGTCGGGAAGTCATCGGGAGTTCGTCGGGAAGTCATCGAAAATTTGCTGGGAAACACCGTATTGTAACAGCTTGTCAAAAGTTCAAAAACTCAAAAATTCGGCTTGCAGGTACGTCTTCAAGGCGTCCCTCGAAGATATCACAATCTCAAACCACCGTCTTCGTTGGGCAGTGGATGGAATGAGATTCACTGCCCCCCTGCTGCAAAATTCAAAATTCAAAATTCAAATTGGACGTTCGAAAAGCTGCGGAAGCAAATTGTTTTCATCAACGGA
>JAOXSG010001017.1 GCA_025800105.1 Cohaesibacter sp.
ATCACAATTTATTGAACATGTGAAATAAATTATAGTTAATCAACAACTCTTGTTCTATTTTGAGCTATGAGCTTTATTAAATTAGCCAACCATTGTCCTCAGACGATCTCACGTGAGAATCCAGAAAACCATCCAATAAGAGCGAACTTTGGCATCTTGATACGTGCCTGCAAAACTCGATCGCTGTCTTTTGCTCTCACATGAAATAAGCAACAGTGTTAATTCTGTCACGGAAATTTTTCTATTCTCTATCTCGTTCGATATTCGAAAGCAGTCTCCGCCAGAAGCTTCTTAGTTCCAGCCGCAAGCCTTGTGGAACTTACATTCAGCGTTGTGTTTTTGTCTTTCATACGCAAACCTGCACACTAATTGAAAACATGCCTCCGACTCGCCAAACGAGGAACGCTTCCACGCCGGCTGATCCCGGCCCTATACCTGCAGATCTAGAACTTGGCAGGCTTTACATAAAGGATCTGCGATCCTTGTGCAGCAGACTAAACCTTGCAGCCACCGGAGGACGTGCCAACCTGATAAGAAGAATCGAAGAGGCACGAACAAACGTAGGAAACCTTCCTCGCGCTCCGCCCCCCGTTCAAAATGGCGGCGACCACGTGGGAAATCAAAACGGTCAGAATGCCCTCGAACTGCAATTCCAGCAGCTTCAACGCCAAGTCCAGGAGCTACTGGACAGGGAATCGCCTCGAGACGAGCTTTTATCAGCCGCCCAGCTCACACAAGTTCAATCCATTGTCCAAGGGTCGCTGAACGAGGCAATCGAGAAGGCCGCATCAGCCGCCGCTCAAGCCGCAGTCAGCGCCTTCAGTGGATCTTCTCCGCCAGCAA
>JAOXSG010001027.1 GCA_025800105.1 Cohaesibacter sp.
CGGCTGATGCGGAAAAATAGGCAAGACAAATTGATCAATCGTTGGCGTGAAACCAACAATCATATCAATACGCGGAGAATAGGGCTGCAAAAAGATATCAATCGGCTTGGGGCAATAATCATCAGGCGCGATATCATTCTCTTTTAAAATCTCAAGAATATGGCGATCCAGATCAACATCTGGCGTCACACCCGCACTAAAGGCGCGCAAATGCCCGCGCGAATGCTGGTTAAAATAAGCCTCTGCCATGATCGAACGGCCATTATTGGTCGCATCAACAAACAGAATATTCGTTTGTAGCATCACAGTCTCCCTGAACGAGGCCCTCAAATATCGTCTCTATACACACGCAATCATAAAACAGACCATACAATCACTGCTCTAAAACAGAACAAAACCGCACAATCGGCTCATAACAGCATAAAACAAATCACCCTGCCTTCATTGCCTTGGGCCATATATCCCATCTTTTAGACAATTACATGACAAATTTGCCAATCAAACCAAGTCTAATCAGCTCATTCCTAATACAAAATTCACAATGATAGCCAGCCTTTTTTCAAACAAAGGTTAGGCATTCGTATTAGACCGGATTGCCTGAAATGATAACCCACTATCTAGGACATAAACTCTGAATCTACGTCCTAATATTGGTGAGCAATAGAAAATGACAAGAGCGCTGTCACCTTAAATTTCACTCATGTGAAGAAGAAAACCCTGCCCCCAAACAAAAACACTGCCCGATCAGTCAGACCGGACAGTGTTTGAAACATCAAGGAGAGAAGCCTGAAAATCAGATTTCACGCTCAACCAGCATTTTCTTGATCTCGGCAATCGCCTTGGCAGGGTTCAATCCCTTCGGACAGGCCTTGGAACAGTTCATAATCGTATGACAGCGATACAGGCGGAACGGATCTTCCAGATTGTCCAGACGCTCCCCGGTAAATTCGTCGCGGCTATCAATCAGCCAGCGATAGGCCTGCAAAAGAATCGATGGTCCAAGATAGCGATCCCCATTCCACCAATAAGAGGGGCAGGATGTCGAGCAGCAGGCACACAGAATACATTCATAAAGCCCATCCAGCTTGGCGCGGTCCTCACGAGACTGCAACCATTCGGTCTCCGGCTCCGGCGTCACCGTTTTCAGATATGGCTCAATAGAGCGGTGCTGGGCATAAAAATTATTCAGATCCGGCACCAGATCTTTGACAACAGACATATGCGGCAAAGGATAAACCTTAACCACATCGCTAATGCATTCATCCATACCCTTGGTACAAGCCAGCGTATTGGTGCCATCAATATTCATGGCGCAAGAGCCACAAATCCCCTCACGACACGAACGACGCAAGGTCAGGGTTGGGTCGATGCTGTTTTTAATATACAGCAAACCATCCAGAACCATCGGCCCACAGGCATCGCGATCAACATAGAATGTGTCAATCTGCGGATTTTTGCCATCATCCGGGTTCCAGCGATAAATGCGGAATTCAGTCACATTGGTCGCGCCCTCAGGCTTCGGCCATGTTTTGCCTTCCTGCATCTTGGAATTCTTCGGCAGCGCAAGTTCTACCATAATCTCGCTCCGCTTGTTCGGTCCTCATCTTGTCCCCATGCCGATGGAGCCAAGACCAAATATCGAAAGAGCCGGACACCAACTAGCGTCCGGCATGAAATCTTTAGTAAACGCGAGCTTTCGGCGCGATTTTCTTCATATCAATGCCGCCTTCTGCTTCCGTGGTGAGCGGATCAAGAACAACGGGACGATAATCAAGCTTCACATCGCCATCCTCAGACACCCAACCAAGGGTATGCTTGCGCCACTCATCATCATTGCGGCCAGCCAAAGGACCATCTTTAAAGTCCTCACGGGCATGCGCCCCACGGCTTTCCTTACGCGCTTCCGCACCAGTCACGGTCAGAATAGCATTTGGCATCAGATTTTGCAGCTCAAGCGTTTCCATCAGATCAGAATTCCAGATCAAGGACCGGTCAGTCACTTTCAGATCTTTCATCTCACCCCAGATCGCTTTCATCTCAACACAACCCTGTTCCAGCGTATCCTGAACGCGGAAGACAGCAGCATTATTTTGCATGCTCTTTTGCATCTTCAAGCGAAGATCAGCCGTTGGCGTGCCGCCATTTGCAAAACGGGTGTTATCAAAGCGATCCATAATCTGCTCAAAACAGGCTTCATTGGTGGTTGGAATAGCCGCCTCGCGATCCACAACCTGCCCTGCCCGAATGGCCGCCGCACGACCAAACACCACAAGGTCAATCAAGGAGTTGGAGCCAAGACGGTTGGCACCATGCACAGAGGCACAGCCCGCTTCGCCCACAGCCATCAAACCCGGTTGAATACGGTTCGGATTATCGCCATCCGCATTCAGCGCTTCGCCCCAATAATTGGTTGGAATACCACCCATATTATAGTGAACGGTCGGCAAAACCGGAATTGGCGCTTTGGTCACATCGACACCGGCAAAAATCTTGGCCGATTCCGAGATACCCGGCAAACGCTCTGCCAGCAAGTCAGGATCCAGATGATCCAGATGCAGGAAGATATGATCCCCATCCGCACCAACACCGCGTCCTTCGCGAATTTCCATGGTCATACAACGCGACACAACATCACGCGAAGCCAGATCTTTCGCACTTGGCGCATAGCGCTCCATGAAACGCTCGCCTTCGGAATTGACCAGATAGCCACCTTCTCCGCGTGCACCTTCTGTAATCAGACAGCCAGAGCCATAAATCCCGGTTGGGTGGAACTGAACAAATTCCAGATCCTGCATAGGAAGACCGGCACGGGCCACCATACCGCCACCATCACCGGTACAGGTATGGGCAGATGTTGCAGAGAAATAGGCACGCCCATAACCACCGGTCGCCAAAACGGTCATTTTGGCATTGAAGCGATGAATGGTGCCATCATCCAGATTCCAGGCAACCACCCCTTGGGTTTCCCCGTCAGGAGATTGCAACAAATCCAGCGCAAAATATTCGATATAAAATTCTGCATTATTGCGCAGGCTTTGCCCATAAAGAGTGTGCAAAATAGCATGGCCGGTCCGGTCAGCCGCCGCACATGTGCGCTGCACGGGAGGGCCTTCGCCATAATTTTGCATATGCCCGCCAAAGGGACGTTGATAGATTTTGCCTTCTTCGGTCCGTGAGAAAGGCACCCCATAATGCTCCAGCTCATAAACAGCCGCCGGTGCTTCACGGGTCAAATATTCCATGGCATCGGTATCACCCAGCCAGTCAGAGCCCTTGACCGTGTCATACATATGCCACTGCCAGCTATCAGGCGTCATATTCTTGAGCGATGCGGCAATGCCCCCTTGCGCGGCAACCGTATGAGAGCGCGTTGGAAACACTTTGGAGATACAGGCCGTTTTCAGCCCCTGTTCAGCCATACCCAGTGTCGCACGCAATCCCGCGCCACCAGCGCCCACCACGACCACATCAAAATGATGATCGACAATCTGGTAGGCCCGACCATTAATATTGAAAGCGCCCGGCTTATAATCATCCGCCATGTGCTTAACCCCCAAAGGACAGTGTGAGCACAGCGTAAATGCAGCTCAAACCGATCACGATTGAAAAGAATTTATTGCCCATCACCAGAGGAATTTTAAAATTCTCTGTATGCACATAATCCTCGATGATGACCTGCATCCCCAGATGCATGTGGTAGATGCCAGACACCACAAACAGGATCATGGCAATCGCCACCAGAGGCGAGGCAACAAGCGCCTTGGCCGCTTCATAATCAGAACCAGCTGCCTTGATCAGAATGATGATGAAGGCAATAGACAAAAACACATTGGCTGTGGCTGTCACACGCTGCATCCAAAAATGGTGCGTTCCGCTATGGGCAGACCCCAGACCACGGACGCTTTTCATATGCGTTTTCATAGTCATATTATCTCTCCCTTACAGAACAGCATAGGCAATGATCCAGACCAGTGCAGTCAGGATCAGGCCACCACCCAAAGTCAGGCGGGCCAGCCATTCGCGCTCTTGCTCACCAAAGCCAAGACCAAAGTCCCAGATAAAGTGACGGAACCCGCCCAGCATATGGTGAAGCAAGGCCCATGTGTAGCCAAACAAAACAAGACGCCCAATCCAGGAGCCGAAAATGGCCTGCGCCGTGTCAAAGGCTTCCGGTCCGCTGGCAAGAGCAATCAGCCAGTAAGCCAATAAGACAGTTCCAAAATAGAGCGCAGCTCCAGTGATACGATGCACAATGGACATAGTCATCGTGAGCATCGGACGATAAATCTGTAGATGCGGAGAAAGAGGGCGTTTGCCCTTCAGGTCGACGTCTGTCATTTCATTCGGTCCTCGACAGGTGACGCTTGCGTAAAGGTAACCATGGGTCAGGTTCGCATTTCCGTTTTCATAGCGACAAATTGGCCTAAGGTCAAAGCGAAAGCGGCACAAAATGTCACAAAAGCTACAAAATTCGCCTAAGGAACGAGGAAAAATATTACGTTACGTAAAAGTAATATACCATTTGTTCAAGGCAACAAAATCAACAACCCTCACCATAAGCAATGAGTGTAAATGAAGTGTGAGGCAAAAAGCAAAGCCCGACAACCATTCTTTCGTCGCCGGGCCATGTCAAAGCAGATAGACAGAGCCACAAAATGGCTTATGAGCAATCAGGCACGGGGCAGCAAAACCCAGAGATCCAAATCCAGAATAACGGACGCATCATAGCCCTCTTCCCCCTTGCCCGGCAAAGTCTCACAAGGCTGATCTTTGGTGGCAAAGAGACGAAGCCGCAAAGCCCCCACATCCTCACGCCCCAGCAACTGGGCTTTATCCAGCACTTGCGACCAGGCAAAAACCGTATCCCCTGCAAAAAGCGGTGCCACATGCCGCCCACCATTGATCGCAGCAATGTGAAAGGCATTGCCAAGACCATTAAAGGACAAGGCTCTGGCCAGCGAAATCACATGCCCGCCATAAATCAACCGCCGCCCAAACCGTCCTTGCCCTTCGGTAAATTGATTAAAATGCACTTTCGCCGTATTTTGATAGAGCCGCGTTGCCATCTGATGTTCGGCTTCTTCCACCGTCATGCCATCAACATGATCAATGCTTTCGCCCACCTCATAATCATTCCAAAAATGAACCGAGCCCGAAAGATCGGGGTCAAAAGCCTCTTTTTTGATGATCGGAACCGCATCCCCAAGACTGTCAGCGTCCAAAGCCGCAGGCAGGCTCGGCACAAGATTATGCCCCGTTGGCGTTGAGGCATCTTTCTTGCGCACCATCACCCAGCGCACATAATCCAGCACAGTCACCCCATGCTGATTAACACCACTGGAGCGCACATAAACCACACCGGTTTTGCCATTGGAATTTTCTTTCAAACCAATCACTTCAGACGAAGCAGATACACTGTCACCCGGATAAACCGGTGCCAGAAACCGGCATCCCGCATAGCCCAGATTGGCAACAGCATTAAGAGAAATATCCGGCACCGTCTTGCCAAAGACAATATGAAAAACCAGCAAATCATCCAAAGGCGCCCGCTCATAGCCCAAATCTTGCGCAAAGGCATCTGAGGATTGCACGGCAAAACGCGACCCATATAACGCAGTATAAAGAGATGCATCACCAACGCTGATTGTGCGCGGCGTCGCATGGCGGATCACCTGCCCAACACTGAAATCTTCAAAATAATTGCCCGGATTGGTCTTGCTCATCCTTAACTCTCCCTCGGCCCGTCAAAAAGCCCCAATTCAGCGGGACTTTGCAGCTCTCATACACAGCACCATATTGCAGCGCACAAGAAATGTCATCCAAACCAAAGAATGAGACGAAGAGAGCAAAAGGAATGAGAAAGTGAAAGCTTATGTCCATCCAGTCTTATCTTTGCCCAAAAGACAATGCTATAAGAGACAAAAAGTCTTTTCTATGCGAGTCGCCCCTCATGCCCGTGCCCCTGTCATCCAAATCTGCTCATTTTCTCCTGCTTTCAGGCTGCCTTGCTGCCTCTTTGTCTCTGAGTGCTATATCAAGCGTGGCCGCAACTCTGGGGCCACGGCCCTTTGCATTGGTCGATCAATTGGAAGAAGGGCCACTGAAAGAAAAATTGCAAGCCTGCGCAAAAGAGTTCGAAACGGGAAGACAACTAAAAAAGACCCTTTTCTCCATCGCCCATCGTGGCGCGCCTTTGCAATTTCCCGAACATAGCAAAGAGGGATACAAAGCGGCCGCGCGCATGGGAGCAGGCATTGTCGAATGTGACGTGACCTTTACCAAAGACAAAGAGCTGGTCTGCCGCCATAGCCAGAATGATCTGGCCACCACCACCAATATTTTGCAAACCGATTTGGCCGCCACCTGCGCCCAGCCCTTTCAAGCAGCAAGGGATGGACAAAAAGCCTCTGCCCAATGTCTGACATCCGATATCCTGCTATCCGAATTTAAGCATCTGACCGGCAAAATGGATGCCGCCAACAAACAGGCAAAAACTGTCGAAGATTTTCTCAACGGCACAGCCAAATGGCGCACCGATCTTTATGCCACACAGGGCGGCACTTTGCTCAGCCACAAAGACAGCATTGCTCTCTTTAAAGAGTTAGGGGTTAAATTCACCCCGGAATTAAAAGCCCCGGTCGCCTCCATGCCATTTGATGGCATGAGCCAGGAAGATTATGCCCAAAAGCTGGTCGATGATTATAAAGAGGCGGACATCCCCCCATCCGATGTCTGGCTGCAAAGCTTCAATCTCAAAGATATCCAATATTGGATCGACAATGAGCCAGACTTTGGCAAACAGGCCATCTTTTTGGATGCGCGCTATCGCACTGGCGTCAATCCCCACAATCCAGACAGTTTCAGCCCAACCATGGCCCAGCTTAAGGAAATGGGCGTCAATTACATCGCCCCACCCCTTTGGATGTTGCTGGACAAACAGGGCGACAGCATCATTCCATCCAAATATGCAATGGAAGCGAAAAAAGCAGGCCTATCCATCATCACATGGACAATAGAGCGCTCAGGCCCACTCAATGATGGCGGCGGCTGGTATTATCAAACCATCAAATCCTTGATCCAAAAAGACAGTGACATGCTCAAAGTCCTGCATGTGCTGGCGCAGGATGTCGGCGTCAAAGGCGTCTTTTCCGATTGGCCCGCCACCACCAGCTTTTATGCCAATTGCATGGGACTGGATTAATGGATCCTGAGCTTAAAGCCCACCCAGTTTGACATCCGGGCTATAGGCAAAATCAGGCCCAACCTCTTTGACAACTGCTTGCCCACAGCGCATTTTATTGGCGTCTGCATCAAAGGCATAAGTGGGGGAGCCATAGAGCTCCCATCCCTTGGACAAGGCTTCGCTCACCTTATGGCAAAAGGAAGCGTCATCATCTGCTGTGAGAAAACGATAAACCTGCATGACTATTTCTCATCCTGTTTGGCAATAGCATTGGCAATATCCACAACCCGGCGGGCCATATCTGCATGCAAACGCTCCACCATTTTACCGTGAATGGTCATGACATTTTTAGACTGATTCTCCGGCGCATCAAACGCTTCAATAATCTCGCGGCAGCGGGCAATTTCCTCCCCATCTGGCGAGAAAATCCGGTTGCAATCCTCAATCTGCTTTGGGTGAATGATGGTCTTGCCATCCATCCCCATTTCGGCGCCCTGCTCACATTCTGCAATGAAGCCCTGAGCATCGCTAAACTGGTTATAAACCCCATCAATGATGTCGATATCATAAGCCCGCGCAGCGGCCAAACACTGCATCAACCATGACATCATCGGCGCACGCCCCGGCACCAGAGCGGCTCGTGTTTCCTTGGATAAGTCGTTGGTTCCCATAATGAAACAGGACAAGCGCGCGCCATGATATTCCAATTTTGAGGAAGCAATTTCCAAGGCTCTCACCATCGCACCGGGCGTTTCCATCATCGCCCAGATTTTCAGATCCTGACCAATATGGGCATCATTGAGCTTGCGCCCAATGGCATAAACATCTTCAGCACAATCGACTTTGGGAACCAGCACCGCATCAGGTTGCGCTTCAATCACTCCGGCCAGATCATCTTCTCCCCACGGGGTTTCCAGCCCATTCATGCGGATGACAACTTCACGATGCCCAAAGCCACCCTCGCGAACAGCCTCAACCACTTGCGCCCGTGCCATGTCTTTTTGGTCCGGTGCCACCGAATCTTCCAAATCCAGCAACAACACATCGACCGGCAGGGTCTTGGCTTTTTCCAGTGCACGAGCATTTGACCCGGGCATATAAAGAGCGGTACGACGAGGACGGAAACTCATTGGTCTGACTCCATAAAAACAAAAGGTCTTGTTGCAGTGCAAGATAAACCGCTTGCAACACCATGACTAGCCCCTTCGTTAGACCAATCCCACCGATAGCAACACACTTTCAGCACGCATCCGCATGCCCGCAATGGAACATTGATATGAAAAAAGCAGATCTGGTCATCATCGGCGGCGCTATTGTTGGCGCTTGCGTTGCCTATTTCCTGAAAAAAGATCTCGGTTTCAAAGGCTCAGTCATCGTCGTGGAACGCGATCCCACCTATGCCAAAAGCGCCACAACCTTATCGGCGGCGTCCATCCGCCAGCAATTTTCAACACCGCAAAATATCGCCTTGTCGCAATTTGGCCTGACCTTTATCCATCAGATCAAAGAGCGCTTTGGCCCAGACGCCGATATTGGCTTTCATGAAGGGGGCTATCTGCTTTTGGCCTCGCAAGCGGGCATGCCTGTCTTGCAGCAAAATCACCAAGTGCAGAAAAAAGCCGGCGCAGATATCGAACTGATGACGCCCGATGCGCTGAAACAAACCTTTCCATGGATGAATGTCGACGATCTGGCAGGCGGTGCCTATGGCCGCTCTGGCGAAGGCTGGTTTGATGCCCATATGTTGCTGGATCTGGTGCGAAAAGGCGCCATCGAGGCCGGGGCCAACTTCATCAAGGATGAGGCAACGGGCTTCACTCGCGAGCACAATCGCATCACCGGGGTTAAATTGGCATCTGGCAGCACGATTGCCTGTGGTGCCGCGGTCAATTGCGCAGGCCCCAATGCAGGCACAGTGGCCGGATATCTGGACATTGCGCTTCCCATCGAGCCACGCAAACGCACCGTCTTTGTCATTGACTGCAAAAAACCGCATCCCAACATGCCCTTGATGGTCGATACATCCGGCGTCTATATCCGCCCCGAAGGCGATTATTATATTTCGGGCGTCTCCCCGGGAGCCGAACGCGACCATGCCGTTGATAGCGATGATCTTGATCCCCATTATGACTTGTTTGAAGACGTGATCTGGCCGTCCCTCTATCAGCGCATGCCCGGCTTTGATGCCATTAAAATGGCCAATGCTTGGGCTGGCCATTATGAATATTGCACATTGGATCAGAATCCGGTCATTGGTGCGCACCCGCAAATCCAGAATTTCTATATCGCCGCTGGTTTTTCCGGCCATGGCCTGCAACATGCCCCCGGCACTGGCCTTGCCATTGGCGAGCTTTTTCTCCATGGTGCTTATAAAAGCCTCGACCCTTCCATCTTTGGCTATGAAAGGATCCTGAGCGCAACGCCCGTGCGCGAACTGAATGTGATCTAGATTATGACAAAGACTTGCCGTTTCTGCCTCTCAAACAACCTTCTCGACGATGAGCCACTTTTTGAAAATGCCTCATTCTTTGTGCTCGGCATGAGAGAGCAGGCGCGACAACACGCGGTGATGATCATTCCCAAAAACCATGCGCAAACACCATTTGATCTCAAAAGAGAAGACTGGTTAGGGATAGATGAGGCTTTAAGCTTTGCAAAACAAACGCTAGCGCCCTTCAATCCTTGCGGCTATTCCATTGGCTGGAATGTCGGAGCCTCAGCCGGTCAACATGTCAGCCACGTGCATCTTCACGTCATATGCAGATTTAACGACCAGCCAGCAACAGGGTTAGGTCTCAATGCCCTCATCGAGCATGCAAACCATCCTCAAAACAAAGATCAGGCAGCCAAATGAGCCAAGCCAGACAGCCAGCACAAAACCAAAAACCAATCATTCTTGTCATCTCCAGCCATGTCTATGCTGGCTGCGTTGGCAATCGGGCCGCCGCATTTGCTCTGGAGCGCATGGGCTATCAGGTTTGGGAAATCCCCACTATTTTACTGCCATGGCATCCCGGTCACGGCCCCTCGACCCGCACCATCCCCGATGACAAAAACTTCGCACAAAGCCTTAAAGAGCTAACCACACATGCCGATTTTCCAAATGTCGCCGCTGTCCTTAGCGGTTATTTGGGCCAAACATCCCAAGCCAAAGCCATTGCAGATCTGGTAACAGCGTTAAAAGCAGTCAATCCAAACGCGCTCTATCTCTGCGATCCGGTTATGGGAGAGGAAAAAGGCCTCTATATCCATCAAGACACCGCCACCGCCATACGCGATGCTCTGCTGCCACTTGCCGATATTGCAACGCCCAATCGCTTCGAATTTGCATGGCTCACTCAATCCAAACCAGAACGCAATGAAGATATGATCGAGGCCAGCCAAACGTGGCCCGTGCCCCAGACCATCATCACCAGTGCCTTTCCCATGCTGCGCAACGCCATTGGCAATCTGCTTGTCAGCAAGACAGACCCGTCAAATGATGCAGCACAAGCAATATTGTGCGAACATCAGGCACTGGCCAATCCGCCCAGTGGCACGGGAGATCTTTTCTCCGCGCTCTTTTTGGGGCATTTCTTAGCCACACAGAATGAAGAACACAGCCTCAAACTGGCCTCCAGCGGGGTGTTTGAGATTGTTGCCCGTACATTGACAATTGAAAGCAAAGACTTGCAATTGGTCACCTTTCAGGACCGGTTCATGGCTCCCATGGCCATGGTCAATCTGCGCAAAATAGGCAGCAAGCCCAAACTATCAGCCTTTCGAAAAGGGCCCAAACGCGCCAAAAAACATGAATGAAGACACATGTCAGACAAGACAGTGAACGGGGATTTCCATGACAACACCTCCGAGCAAAAACGAAATTCAAAGCGCTTATAAACTCATCGAGAACCACATCCGCAAAACGCCCATTTTGCAGATTGACGGCACAACATTTGAGCATGACACACCCGTCACCCTCAAACTGGAATTGCTGCAACATAGCGGCTCATTCAAGGCAAGAGGCGCATTTTATAACCTGATGTCGCGCGATATCCCTGCCTCCGGTCTGGCCGCCGCCTCTGGCGGCAATCATGGAGCCGCCTGTGCCTATGCCGCCCAAAAACTTGGCATCAAGGCGCGCATTTTCGTCCCCGATATTGCCTCGCCAGCAAAGATAGACAAAATCAAAACCTATGGTGCCTCTGCCATTGTCAAAGGCGAGCGCTATGCCGATTCGCTGGCTCTGTGCGATACCTATCAAAGAGATAGCGGGGCTATCGGCCTTCACGCCTATGATGGCTTTCACACCATTTGCGGACAGGGCACCCTTGGCTATGAATTGTCCGAGCAAATGAAAGACAATCTGCCCGATACCATATTGGTGGCAGTGGGCGGCGGCGGCCTCATTTCTGGTCTGGCAAGCTGGTTTGGCAAAAAGGTCAAAATTGTCGGGGTGGAACCACAAACATCATGCGCCATGCAACAGGCTCTAAAAGCAGGGGCCCCGATTGACGTTGAAGTATCCGGCATTGCAGCCGATTCTCTTGGTGCAAAACGGGTCGGTCACATGGCCTTTTATATTGCCCAAAATGAGATCGACACCATCCTCACCCTATCCGACAATGCCATTACCAAAGCCCAGGCCACCCTATGGAATGACTATCATCTGGCAACCGAGGCCGGAGGCGCTGCCGCCTTTGCCGCCCTGCAATCAGGCGCTTACAAACCAAAACCGGGAGAAAAAGTCGCAATCATTCTGTGCGGATCCAATGTAGAACTTGAAAAGCTGGCCGACATCACTAAATCTTCGTGAACTTTGTCTGGACCATCTTTGGCATGCCATGGCCTCAGGGCTTGCACTGCCATAAACTGGAGGAGAAGATATGGCCCAACTACCGACACGATTGCTTGACGGATATGCTGCTTTCAAGGCAGGCCGCTTCACAGAGGATCGCGAACGCTACGAAAAGCTCGCCGAAAAAGGCCAAAAGCCAAAAATCATGCTGATTGGATGTTGTGATAGCCGTGCCACTCCCGAACAGATTTTTGATGCAGGCCCCGGCGAAATGTTCATTGTTCGCAATGTGGCCAATCTGGTTCCACCAGCACAAAAGGAAGATGATTATCATGGCACACCAGCAGCTCTTGAATTTGCCATTCAAGGTTTGAAGGTCGAGCATATCGTCGTTATGGGGCATGGCCAGTGCGGTGGCGTCAAAGCATTTCTTGACGATACATTTGAGCCACTCTCCGAAGGTGATTATATCGGCAAATGGGTCTCCCTTCTCAAACCTGCCTGCAAAGACGAGAAATTCAGCGAATTAAAACGCGACGACCTCGACAGGCAAGGCCTTTTGGAGCGCAGCTCGGTGATTCAATCTCTTGATAATTTGCGCACATTCCCATGTGTGCGAGATCTGGAGAAAGAAGGAAGGCTCTCACTTCATGGCGCATGGTTCAACATTGCCACAGGCGAGCTGGAATATTTTGAAAAAGATCAAGAAACCTTCGTCAAAATTGACGGATAGATCCAAACATAAAAAAACCGGCCTTTTCGAAGGCCGGTTTTTATTCATAGCCAAATCAACTTAAGTTCAGGCAGCAGCTTCAGCCCGTGGCTTGACCAGCCCTTTATTGATCAGGGTCTCAGCAATCTGCACGGTGTTCAGCGCAGCGCCTTTGCGCAAGTTATCAGAAACAACCCAGATATTGAGGCCATTCTCAACGGTTGAATCTTCACGAATACGAGAAATGTAGGTCGCATCTTCGCCAGCAGATTCAACAGGGGTGATATATCCCCCATCTTCACGCTTATCGACAACCAGACAACCCGGCGCTTCACGCAAAATATCACGCGCTTCATCAGCAGAGATCGGATTTTCAAATTCCAGATTCACCGCTTCAGAATGACCAACAAAAACCGGCACACGTACAGCCGTACAGCTCACCTTGATGGATGGATCGAGCATTTTCTTGGTCTCGGCAACAACCTTCCACTCTTCTTTGGTGGAGCCATCATCCATAAACACATCAATATGCGGGATCACGTTAAAAGCAATGCGCTTGGTGAATTTCTTCGGCTCGATCGGATCTGAAACAAAAACAGCCCGCGTCTGGGTGAACAATTCATCCATCGCTTCCTTGCCGCCACCAGAGACAGACTGATAGGTAGAAACCACAGCGCGCTTGATCTTTGCTTTCTCATGCAAAGGCTTCAAAGCCACCAAAAGCTGCGCAGTCGAACAATTGGGGTTGGCAATGATATTGATGCGATCCTTTTTGGCAATCCACTCTTCCAAAGCCGCAGCATTCACCTCTGGCACAATCAAGGGAATGCGCTCGTCATAGCGCCATTGCGAAGAATTATCGATGACGATACAGCCTTGCGCCGCAATCTTTGGGGACCATTCCTTGGACAGGGAACCGCCAGCCGACATCAGGCAAAAATCCGTGTCAGAGAAATCATAATGATCCAGAACCTGACATTTCAGCGTGCTGTCGCCAAAAGACACTTCCTTGCCTTTGGAACGCGAAGAGGCCAAAGCCACCACTTCATCTGCCGGAAAGCCGCGCTCGGACAGAATATCAAGCATCTCGCGCCCCACATTGCCAGTGGCACCGACGATTGCAATTTTATAACCCATAATAGATGATCTCCTGATCCCGGCTCCCCCAAAGTCTCCTGCCTTGCCAACATGGCACAAGCAGAATGGCTCCCCTCACATCCCCGGGGAGAGCCTGGCAGGGAGCGAGAGGCGCTTAAACCTTGGTAATAGTGGTAGTTGTGCGTTTGAGCAGGCCAGCAGTCATCACACCAGCCCCTGACGGAGCAGTGATAAAATCTGCAAATATGACAAGGGAACCAATCATCCCAAACGCCCTTTTCAAACTCAGCCCGCTTCAAGGCGGACCCTCTCGGTTCAGATGTGCTTTTTGCCCAAGCCTTGCCCCCAAGTCAAGTAACAATCTGCCCGGCAATCCCCATTATACGAAAGAATGATACCAAAAAAGCAAAGACAGCAGAGCAAAAAGACGCTAAAAGACGTCTCATGACCAAAGACAGGCAACAAACACGCGAAGAACGAGAGGCAGCACGGCAAGCAGAAGCCATGCGCGCGCTTGAACGCGTGGAGCGTGAAAGTGAAACCATCGCCAATTCCAATTTTGCCCGCGCCAGCAACCGGCAAATCAATCATATGGAAGAAGCGCTGGATCGAACGCTCAAAAGGCTTGGGACCGATGAAGATGGCAAATATGACCCGATAGAAGCTTGGGGGTCTGGCATTGGCCGCATAGGCGGCGCAATCTTTGCTATCATTCTGGTTATTTGGCTCATCAGCCATTTTACCCGATAACAAAATCCTTGGCTAATCCCCTCAACTGGTGTAGGGGATGGCAGGATAGCTGAAAAATGCCCTGCCTTATTGTGTGCATGATAAGCATTTTGCAAACGGCTTCCGATATAAAATTTCTCACACGCAACCCAAAACGAAGAGACGAACAAGAGAGACACACGATCATGAGCGCGAAAATCTTTATCGATGGCGAAGTTGGCACGACCGGATTGCAGATCCGTGAGCGCCTGTCCGGCCGCAGCGATATCGAATTCTTGCGCCTTGGCGAGGACAAGCGCAAGGATCGCGATGCACGGGCAGAAATGCTCAATGAAGCAGACATTGCCATTCTCTGCCTGCCTGATGCTGCCTCTATTGAAGCTGTCACTCTGATCGAAAATGACACCACCCGTGTCATTGACGCCTCCTCTGCCCACAGGGTGAGCGAAGGCTGGGTCTATGGCTTTGCGGAAATGACACCGGATCAGCGCGAAAAAATCGCACAGGCCAAACGGGTCACCAATCCCGGCTGCTATCCGCAAGGCTATATCGCGCTGATGCGCCCACTTGTGGAAGCTGGCTTCATTCCGGCCAATTTCCCCGCAAGCGTGAATGCAATTTCTGGCTATAGTGGCGGCGGCAAAGCCATGATTGCGGACTATGAAGCAACCCAGAATGGCCTGCAAACACCCTATTGGCCCTATGGCCTGACATTGGCCCATAAACATGTGCCGGAAATGAAAACCTATGCCGGGTTGGATCATGCCCCCATTTTCCAACCAGCGGTTGGCCACTATGCTCAAGGCATGATCGATGCTGTGCCCGTCAATCTCTGGGCGCTCAACAAGAAACTGCATCTTC
>JAOXSG010001044.1 GCA_025800105.1 Cohaesibacter sp.
GTCGTGATTACTTCCTCAAGAAGCAGTGCCAGGGCCAGTGCGGCCGATCTCACAACTGCCCAGTGATGACCTCGAATGGATGGGTTTGCAATGCAGCACCCAAAGAACATGCACCAGATGCGTGCCCACACAAGGCTTGAAGGGATCAGGCGGCTGCCGTTGGCGCTGACCAGCATCCAGAGAGCCAGGGATGCAACCTGCGGGGTTCATCTTGCTGCTGTATAGTGGTTGCTCTGGTTGCTCTTTCTGTTTGTTGGCTGGTCGCCAGTGCCGCTGATGTCATTCATTGAAAATTGTCTAATTTGTCTAATTAATGGTTGAGAGAAACTTCCGATGTACGGACACCTTTCAAATAATTTAAAAGGCACAAGGAAATTTAATTGAAATATCTTATTTTATTATTATTTGGCCGTCATCTCCAACTTCCCTTAAAAAGACTTTCAAACTCTCGGGGTCCTTCAACGTTTTGTTTTTGAGTTGTCGGTGCTTGTTGTAATTGTTTCCGTAGCCATTTAAAAAATTGATATCCTGAGTCCGACAAGTCATTTTGGATCATCCGTTCCTGTGTACCGGTGTGGCGACGACTACAGAAATGGAGACTTCAGTGTCTTGGACTCATGTGATTTGGGCGCTTGAAACTGATCGCATTTTAATTGACGATAAACCTGCAGCCAAGGCCTCAGATATATGATATATGGAAATGGACCCTGGAGTTGCTTGATTGCATTCTGAAATCAGAAATTGGGCCACTTACCGGCAAAATTTTGAAGATCCATAATTTAATTAATGATTGACAAACTCTCCTTCAGTGATTTTTTTTTGAGTTGTCAGACATGTCGTCATTGGTCAGACATGTCACCTACTTGGTGTTGAAACCATTTCCATAGCCATTTAAATCTATAATATCCGGAGTCCGAGTGCGTTTTGGATCAAGAAGCACTGTCATCGTCGTCGACAATGCAACCGTTCAATGAGCGTTACTCCAAAATCTGGTCAATGCACTACGGAGCTTACAACCTCGCCGAGGTGAAGATCAACATGGGGTCCGGCCAAGTTGAAGAGATCTGGGTCCGAAATAGCGTATCTCGGCTGTTTCTTTGTTGTTTTTTTGTTTGTTGTTTTATTTTTTTTTGTTTGTTTATTTCATGTTTGTTTTTACTTTTTATTTTTTCAATGACGCTGAGGGCCTTCGTCCCATGCCCATGGGACAGAATGGTGGACCTGGACCAGGTGGCCCTGGCGGAGGTTTCCCTGGCGGAGGTGGACCTGAACCACGTGGCCCTAGCCCTAGCGATGGTGGTGAGCCTAGCGATGATGGAGATGGACCTGGACCTCATCGTCGTAAGACCGAGAAGCCTGAGAAGACTCCTGAGAAGGGTGGCAAGCGGAAGGCGCTGGTGAAGGACGCTAAGACGACGAAGGCGACGAAGGATGGCAAGACGACGAAGGACGCCAAGAATAAGAAGATGACGGATGCCAAGAATAAGGATGGCAAGAAGAAGGTCATGAAGGTCCAGGGCAAGTGAGACCGGCCGAGGAGACTGAGAATGGATGACTATGAATGAGGAGCTGTTGAAAAATAGAGGTGGAAAAAACTTTGCCGTCGTCGTTGAAGTTGCTGCCATTGTCGGTTTTATTTTGAGAATATTAATCTAACTTATACAAATAATACAGTACACGTCAAATATATTATTATTGCTGGGCCTCGTCGGGTTTAATCATTATCAGTTTTTTAATTGGCGAACTATTTCAGGCCCGATCAGGCCCAGCAATCTTGCTGGGCCTCGTCGGGTTTGAGTTGGTTTCGGATCTTATCATTGGCGAACTTTAAACCCGATCAGGCCCAGCTTCTAGCTGGGCCTCTTCGGGTTAGAGTTGACGCCGGAGCTTAGTCAATGAAAGCCCGATCAGGTCCAGCAA
>JAOXSG010001089.1 GCA_025800105.1 Cohaesibacter sp.
ATTCTGGTCGCCCGACCTTGCACTCTCTGAAGTTCAGCTGATGGAAAATATAACTGTTTTTAAACCCGTCAGAAAAATCCTTTGACACAAATGTAGTCGCTTATTCACGCTCAAAATTCACACTGAATATTTTCCACATGACTTAACACGAGCCTATTTATAATAACACGGCACATGAAAATACTGAAAATCACAGCAGTCTTCTAAAAATATCCCTAGCGGCATTTCTGTTAACGGGCTTTTCTCATCAAATGGTATATTTCTGGTTATAATTTATTGTTTCAGATACTGGGGAAAGCGTAACGTGTGAATTATGAAAGTCTTCTTTATGCAAATTTGTTGCGATTTTCTGCCGTGACTCAGACGTATCACATTTCATTGACCTTTTGAATACTCACAAGATTACGTTTCACTCAGAAATCGGTAGTGATAACTGAAGCAATCAGTTTTACTTGCTGCTTTCCAAACAGTCGGCTGAGCTTATTATCGTAGCCCAGGTAGATCGGAA
>JAOXSG010001114.1 GCA_025800105.1 Cohaesibacter sp.
GGGAGAGACCTTGCCGGAGACCGATGCGTTGACGTTTTTCGAAGAGGAGCTATTATCACCGATCCAACATCTGGTGAGGATTTTTACTTTGTACAGCACAGGTCAGTGTGAACTACGGGGGCATGTGGGTAATTTGTTTCAAAATGGACCTCAATTCGTTCGTGACATCCCAGCAGCAATCGGAGACATGAAGATGTTGTTGATTCGGCGTTGTCCCAAGGACCCACATAGAAAGCAGCGTGTACCTTTTCTGGTCTCGCGTCTGCGTTTGGAACGTGCTTTGGATCGAGTTTTCAAACCAGTCGAAGAAGGTGGCTCTTATGCCATGCGTCCAGGAGGTCTAACACCCGAAGGGTATCTTGGTTTCGTGAAACGAGAAAATTTGGAGCAATATTCCAACACTGAGCAAGGTGAGGAACCGGAAGGGTTGGAATGGCAGCATTGCGATCAACAAATTTGGAAGAAAATAGAGAAAAAATTGTTTGTGATGTGGATGTCCAGTCGTTTGTCGTTGCAGTTGGCGGCACATGTGCGTGCGTTGCACGAGCCGGAAGAGAGTGACAGCGATGCAGATCGCGTGCAGAAGACCTGGGATAGCTTGAGGCAGAAATTGGAAGATTTGTCTTTTGCAGATGTTGGTGGACCAGATGATTTGGTGACTTCTACGTTGGTGGGGTATTTAGTGTCGACGTATCTTGCAGGTGACCATCCTGTGGTTCAAGGGCCTGTCTTTTCTGACGACCCGACTTCAGACAGGAAATCTGGTTCGCATGATCGGGTGGAGCAGATTTTGCGCGATGAGTTGACTGCAGTTCAAGAATTGGCAGCCTGGGCAGATCAGCCTCTGGTCTCTGAAGGGTTTTGGTCGCCGGAAGATCTATCGGCGCAGCAAACACAGGAGGACATGCAGGAGGACCTTTGGAATGCCTTGTCAGAAGCGCATCGTTCTGATGCAGTATTGGCTGCTAACGTGAAACGCCACGGAGCCGGTCGTGTGGAGGGCTTACCGATAGTGGATCCACCAACGGTGCTGAGCCGCAATCAGTTGATCCGGGAGGATCATCCGTACTACATTGCGGCCGGATTTTTGAAATTGTTTCCGCTGGGTTGCGGAGACTATTGGGCTCACGTACAAGAGCGCGACGACAACTTGAGTCCGTTGTCCTTCTGGGAATGGTTGAAGCATCTGCTTTTGCGATCAGACGGAAGATTTCAGTCTCATCCGAGGTTTTATTTTTTTGCTCTGAACACGGCATTGAGAAACAAAGCACTGCGCGCGCGAACCTATTTTGTTAAGCGCCAGGTGGGACTGAACACAAGTGACTCATACACAAATGAGCAGTTGATGAACATGGGAAAGGCTCAATTTACGAAAGTTATTGCTGCTTTTGAACAAGCCATGATCGGTTCTGCACAGGAAAAGTTGCAGCAACGTAGTGATTTGGAAGCCTTGGTTGAGCAGATAGAGCAAGAAACCCTG
>JAOXSG010001142.1 GCA_025800105.1 Cohaesibacter sp.
TGGAGATAGTACTAAGAGCTTGGCAGCTTTTGCTTGTACATTGTCGGTGAGTACTGTACTTTGCAACTTCTACTTGTAGTTTGAAACAGCCAATGACATTGAGGCAGGCGAGCCTACGAGAATCTCCTCCGGTACCTGGCCATTGAAATGTCAATTTCCTTTTTTTGCACGTGAAGTGATGTGTGTGGCATGTGATGTGTTCATCTAATGAGGCTAACTTCACTTGGCTTTACTTTTGTACTGCAATATGAGATGAACTATGAATAACTTAGATTTCATGTGCAATGTGCATTGTGCCCATAGAAGATTTTCTCTGCATGAGCGACGGACCCCATCGTCGATGAAGCAAAGTTAAAGCGAGTATCACTGTGAGCCATGGATGGTGTGCGTGGACGTGTGGTAATTGCGGCTTGGGGGGCAGAGGAATTCTATGAATGGAATGGTCGTGCCTGGGCTGGGCTTAATCTTGTGGCTTGTGGAATGATCGCTGCCGCAGTTTGTCTGTCTAATACTATCGCTGAATTCTGGATTCTGAATGTTTTTCATGACTTTTCCACCCGGACCCAGGAGACCAGCCTGGCAAGTACATGATGGTTACTCATCTGCACAAAAAGTACCACTTGGCGACGCATGTGAACATTGATGTGCGCAGCATCTGGTCGCATAATCCAGAAGATAAGCATGGGCCAGGCCAGGCCCGGCAGGGTGGATATGACATCTCCTCTGCCTCTGTCTCCCAATTTCCCCGCCTTGGAGGCAACCCGTTGACAAACAAAGACTACTTCAAGAAGATTGTGGCGGATGAGAGGTGCAAGGCGGTCTTCAAAATTTGCGCCAAGATTATTGATGCACATCTTGAGGAAGCTGGGCATGTTCAGTTGGTCCTGTCCCTGATTTGCCACTTGCATGCAAACAGGCAGTTCAGTTCGACAAAAAAGACAGCACTGCTGCACTGCTGCCTACTGCTGTACACTGTGGACATTCTAGACATGTCCTTCTTTAAGCTCTTGACTGACTGACTATAGGTGATTGACAGACTGAAGACTGATGTTGAAACAAACTCATAAATTGCTTTTGGCAACAGCCCAGGCTCCAAAGGAAGACACCGGTCAGTTTCTGTTGGCATGCTGTTGTCCGACTACTTCCAAGCGCAGCTGTATCTGCCCTCTTGGCATGGGATTTTCGACAGCATCGGGCATCGGATTAGGATTGTGGGAGAAATTGTCTAATGCTGATTTGATAATATTAGACTGATTGATGGATAAGTATGGGAGAAATTGATTCAGTGATGATGATTCAGATTCGATGATGATATTTGATAGACTGATGACTGATGACATGATATCTGAGGCTGTGGTCCAAGACCTCCATCCACTCAGTTGGTGACCAGCATCTTAAGAAGTACGTGGCACTTATGCCAGAGAAGAAGTGGATGAAGCGCACGCCTGTTGACTTGACCGATGAAGCTGCAGAAGTTGCTGATGAAGGACATACCAAGCAATTGACAATGCTAAAGCCAACGCCTAAGCTGATGAGTCTTCCACCTGAGAAGAAAAGAAAAAGGGTGGAGGAGGAGGAGGAGAAGGCACCAGTTGATGTGGAGCCTGAGCAGCCTGAGCCGCCTGAGCGCAAGTTGCCCGAGACTCATCCTGCATTGGCATACGACCTGCTGCTCAGTGTGCTTGGCCTGCATTCCTTTGCTTCAATATTCATGTTACACTTGTGTGCAAACATCTTAGAATCTTAGGTGCAGAAAAAGCTGCAGGAAGTTGCACCAGACGTTGCACTATGCTTTCATATGCTGAAGGTTGACCAGCGTCAATGGGCGGTGCCTCGCCTGCATTCACCACCACTGCCATCATGCCATCAGCCATCAAGTCAAGTTCTTGATTGCTGCAAATGGGTCCATTCCATTTCATTATTCCACTACTTCCATTAATTCCACCCACCCCACCCTTCAACATCCTTCAACACTACTCAGGGTGCTTTGGCCTTGTGCGAAATGGGTGATGGAGATGGGTTACAGCTGATGAAAAGCCTTGTTCCGAAAATGACCCGGGAAACCATACCCGAGCATTCAACATGGCGGTCACCAGAATCTTGGATGGCATTCAAGATGGTGGTTAATCATATCCTTCAACATGACCGCCGAATCTTTGGCTTATAAGGACCGAGTGATTGCGGGGCACATTCGGGAAAAGATGGATGAAGTGCTTGGCATTGGTGCTGGCAAGGCAACATCAAGTGCAACAAAACGAGATGAAGGCAGCACCCGGGCCCGGCCCGGGCACTTTGAACTTTGAATTCATGTAAAAACAAGTTACGGTCTTCCATTGGCTTCATGGCAGGCAGCTCTGGAAAGGCAAAGGGAAAGGGCAACGACAAGGGCTTTGGAAAGTTGAAGGCAGGAAGCCGTCTCTGGTCAACGCCATCTAACCTCAGCCAGCTTAGCTTGTTGCAAAATCTGTTCAATGCGGGCAATGCAGGCTGGAAGATTTCAAGTATCTTCAGGAGCTCTGCCTCTGCTTCAGAAATTTGTCATTGCTGCTGCTGTGTCATTGATTGTTGTCTGATTTTTTTTTGGCATGCAGAACCAGCTCACATGGACCGCAATACAGCATGGGGCCAACCTTCTGCGCCACAACAGCGTGCCTTGAAGATGAGATGAATGAAACCATTGATTGCCATTACCATTGATGTCCATTTCCCTCATTTTTTCTTCGAAGAGAGCTTTCGGACGACTTGTCGCATAAGGTCAGAGGCAGAGGTCTTGGGATTCTGATCAAGACTGGGAGGATCCGCATGGAGATGAAGAGGAGGAGCAGACATGGGGGAAGTGGATTTGACATTTGGCTTGACTTTCTGAAGTGTTTTGAAAGGCTTTGGGACAGCTTTGTTTGACTGCCGCCTTTGTTGCTTGCCAGGATTTTTTTTGGATGGGTCAGCGCTAGGCAGTGTGTGGCCAGTAACTGTTCCAAAAAGAAACGGACGGCCAAAATGTTCAGATGCTTTGACTCAGACTCGATCGCAAGAGAAGCGATGATGAAGCCTGATGAAACAAATGCGAGGGGTAGTGCGGCAGTGCTTTGCAATCACACAAAAACATTGCAGATTGTACTAAGAGCTCGGCAGCTTCTGCTTGTACATTGTTGGTGAGTACTGTACTTTGCAACTTCTACTTGTAGTTTGTAACAGAAAGCTGGTAGTGCCTGATTGGTTGGGTTTGTTGGCATGGTTGAAAGATGTTGAAGGGAATTAATTGGCTGTGATGGAAAAAAAGGTGCATCCACGTAGCTGTGTTTGCTGATGAGGGTAGATCTCACATTGATCACATTGAGGTGACTTTACCAGACCTACGTGTTATACGTACGTATATGTACCTAGCTGTGCAAACCTCTCGCTTTACTCAGCCAGCTACTCAGGTACTTGCGTGCAGCAGAGATCTCCCAGCCTACCGAAATTGCATCTGGCGCAGTCTCCTGGCAGGTGCCGATGATTTGCTGGATGGTCACACAATGGCATGTGGACTGGTGCTTTTTGTGTGGCTCTCTGCTTGAATCTGCTTGATGCATCTTGTAATCTGGGACAATGTTGCATTTGATGCAGTTAATACGTGCTTGGTGCAGCTTGTGCATTTTGCAGATTTGGTTTGCCGCAAATACACTGGAGATAGTACTAAGAGCTTGGCAGCTTGTGCTTGTAC
>JAOXSG010001153.1 GCA_025800105.1 Cohaesibacter sp.
ATACAAGATATGACATACGTTAAATATGGAGTAAAATTATCTGCTAATCAAAAGCAAAAACTTGCTAAAGCTGTATCAGACAAATCAGCGATTACATTACGATTGACAAAAAGTGATTTAACTGGTAATGATATGCTTATGCTAACCTCAACACAGTTGAAACGTATTAAGAAAGCCCTTAGTAATAAAACTGGTGTTGATTTAAAAATCAGTAAAACACAAATCAAATCTGTTGTACAAAAAGGTGGTTCGCTATGGAGTTCATTATTGAATCTAGGTATGAAAGCACTTCCTTATGCATCAAAAGCAGTACCAGCACTGGCTACTGGAGCTATACAGGCTTTAGGATCTCTTGGTGTTGATAAAATATTTGGAAGGGGTCAATCAGGCGGCTTTCTGATTCCACAAGACAAGATCAATCAACTGATTCAGTATAAAGACTTATTAACAAAGAAACAGAAAGAACAAATAGTCAATGCAATACATACTGGAGGTCGAATCATTGTAAAGCCATCAAAAAGGCAAATGGGAGGCTTCTTAGGCACTTTATTGGCTTCAATCGG
>JAOXSG010001161.1 GCA_025800105.1 Cohaesibacter sp.
CAAGATCGACAATGGCATTCAAATTTGCAGCAGTTGGGACAACAAGGAGGCCAAGAAGGTTATAATCAAGCGTTGCAGACCTTTAAGAAGGCTAGCAAACTTGCAATTGCGAAGCAAAGGCGTGGTTCGTTGTGGGTAAAAAACAAAGTGAAATTGCTGATTCCAACCGGCATGGCAAAACACCTGTGAACAAGAAGAAGCTGAGTGCTGTGCGAAGACAACTGGGGAAAGAAGGCGGGTGCAAATTTTCTGGTAATGGATCCAGGCAGAAACTTGTAAAGGCAAAGGTGCGCAAAATGCTTCGATATTTAAGTATGTGTTCACATGGCCAAGCAAAAGGTTGGCTGCTGAGAAGTGGAAAGTTTCGTCAGCTTTGTGGGCCCGTGCAAAAGCTGAACATGTCAAGTGAAAATGCAAAAACAAACCGATAGGCCGATAGGTGGTAAGTAGGCTTTTGTACTTTTATATTTTTGTATTTCAAAAGTGTACTTTTGTCTTCTTAAAGTATAATTGTGTACTTCGAACGTGTAGTT
>JAOXSG010001177.1 GCA_025800105.1 Cohaesibacter sp.
ATTCCTAAGTTTCCGATACAACGGAATGGGAAAAGGTGGACAAAGAGGAAAAGGACGCGGACGACATGAAGAGAACCAGTTGCAGCGTGATGCAGACCTGGACCGAAGATTTAATGCACCACCATCTGCAACTTCGCACAATACCAATTCATTTTTGTTTTGCCTGTCACTGTATCTCAGGAAGGTCATTGAACCCATTGAAGAACAAATGACTCAATTGGAGTGTTTTAGGAAGTTTTCCAAGTTCCTTACCTGGGTGTTCAGGCACAGTGCACAGCTTTTGCACCAAGATTTGTCTCTTACTCTGAATGAACTTTTCTGGTTCAACGGTTTCAATGCACATATCAACAGTGGTATCAGTTATATCCAACATCCTCAATACAGCAACCGACCATATTTTGGAAACATTGATTGTGCAAGAGTCAGAGAAGAATGCAAAAAGCATCAGATACCTTTTGAGTCGATGCGGTATTTTGTTCCTTTTGTTTGCGTTGTTTGGTTCAACGACAA
>JAOXSG010001184.1 GCA_025800105.1 Cohaesibacter sp.
TATGTACCGAAGCAGTTCATTCCGTACCACTTTGAACACGGGTTACATTAGAGCTTTGGGCATGTGTAAAGCATGTACCGAAGCAATCCATTCCGTACCACTGTGAACACGGGTTACATCAGAGCTTTGGACATGTGCGTAAAGTATATATATCCTGCAGAAAGTCTGAAGTGCACAAAAAATTATGAATTCCTCAGCGCTGCTAAATGCAGCAGCAACAACAACAACAACAACAAGAACAACAACAAGAACAACAACAAGGAACAACAACAAGGAACAAACAACAACCAACAACAACAAGAAGAACATCAACATCAATATCAACATCAACGAAGGAAATTCAATTGCATCAGCGCTGATCTTCTCGCCCAACGTCGGAGAGGACCTTCGAAGGAACCTTCACGAAGGTACAGTCAGGACTACTTGGCAAGGCAGAAGAGGAAGTAAACAAGCAAATTCAAGAGCTTCAAGAAACGAAGCGGGAATTGCGCATATTGGAGAACCGGGACATGATTGTGAATGAGCAGTTGGAAAGGCAGCGGGTCTATGGAGAGACTTTGATAAGGAGAATGAAACGCTTCGCAAGACTATGGGCCGATGGCAAGAGCGCAGGAGAAGTGCACCCTCTATCCTAGACAACAAACTGTTCCTAGAGAAGGTTCTAGCTGCTGAAAGTGCAGAGCAGGTGAGATCCAGAGCCCGGAAATTCACACTGAAAGTGAGGCTGAAACCAGGGAAAGCGATGAGCAACTGCAGGAAGCTATTGCCCAACAGAACAAAATGTCCACTTATGCGTGCGATTTAGAGTTCGAGAACAAGCGCTTGCGACAAGTGCTGGAAGACCAGGCGAGATACATGGTCCAGCACGGCGCTGACTTGGAATTGCAGCAT
>JAOXSG010001189.1 GCA_025800105.1 Cohaesibacter sp.
GTCCGATAAAGGCTGGGTTGATATTCAGAGCGATTTTGAGACGGCGCATTTTATCAAGGGGTTTGCATGGCCTGACGGCAAATTTCGTTTCCGCCCGCAATGGCAGACACTTCCCTATTCTCATAATGGTGGCATGGGGCCGATTGACGATATCCCCTCTCTTCCCGATCATTGGGATATTTTGGAAAAGGCTGACGATCTTCATCCTTTCAGGCTTGCAACCTCGCCAGCGCGTTCTTTCCTCAATTCCAGCTTTACCGAGACCATGGGATCGCGCAAGAAGGAAGGGGGTCCGAGCCTGAAAATGCATCCTGACGATATGGCTAAGCTGTCTGTTGTTGATGGAGATGAGCTGCATATTGGCAATGAACGCGGCGATGTCTATTTGCATGTCGAGGCATTTGAGGGGCTGGTACGGGGCGTGGTGATTGCCGAAGGGCTTTGGCCAAACAGGGATCATAAAGGGGGCAGGGGCATCAATAGCCTGACCTCAGCCGATCAGGCGGCTCCTTTCGGTGGCGCTGCGCTTCATGACAACAAAGTATGGATCAAAAAATCAGGTTAGGCTCAAGACCGCTTTGTGCTTTGCCATTTGCCATGGAATCATTACATTGCCCTTGAAGGATTTCTCTGTCCCTACGCTATCAGCCCAAAGTCAGAGAAGGTGAGCCAATAGAAAAATCGGGGCATCCCAGTCTCTTGGGGTGATGTATGTAAGATGACTTTGTCCAAAATGATGAGTGGAGCCCTTGTGGCTGCTTTTGCTTTTTTGGGGCCTGTGCCTGTTGTGGGGGCGCAAGAGCTGACCAAGAGCCTGTTTCAGGCGCGCGTGCTGGATTATTGCCTCTATGATCAATGGGCCAAGCGCAAAGAGAAAGACGGTATTTTGAAAGAATGCCGTTGCGCCTCAAAAGCCTATGTTGCGGGGTTGAAAAAAGAGGCGCTGGCCAAACATTTGAAATCTGGCACATTGAGTTATAACGACAAGAAAACCGTTCTTGGCGCTCATGCCAAATGCCGTAAAAAGTAAGGGCTTAAACTCGCATGGATGTGATGAAAAAGGCAGCGTCGGGCTGCCTTTTTTAATGGGTTCTGAGCCTAGAAAATCAATTGCTGGTCTTGATGGGCACAGAGCGTGTTGGCATCACTATCTATGCGCACTCTCATGCCCTGCACACTGACCTTATCGCTTGCTACCAATTCCAGAGCGTGCGGGTAGATTGTGTGCTCTGCTTTTAAAA
>JAOXSG010001195.1 GCA_025800105.1 Cohaesibacter sp.
CCCGAAACCCAAGAAGGGCTCTTCAAAGATTATGTCAACACCTGGCTCAAAATCAAACAAGAAGCCAGTGGCTGGCCTGAGTGGGTAGGGGACGACGAAACCAAACGTCTGCAATACATCTGCGACTACCACCAGAACGAGGGCATTCTCCTGGAGTACCACAAGATCCAACACAATCCCGGCCTGCGAGCCCTCGCCAAAATGATGCTCAATTCCATGTGGGGCAAGTTCGGACAACGCCTCAACAAAACCCAAGTCAAAGATTTTGAGGACCCGCAAGCATTCCACAATTTCCTCAACTCGGACGTCCGCGATGTCAAACACGTCTCCGTCGTCAACGACAACATTGTGGAAGCGCACTATCAGCTCCAGCAAGAAGACATCCCCATCTCACCCAACCTCAACATCTTCGTGGCCTGTTTCACCACCTGTTGGGCACAACTCCGTCTCTACGAAGCCCTCGAACTCCTCGGTCAACGGGTGCTCTACTTCGACACCGACTCGGTCATCTATCTCGAGGAACCCGGACAACCCAACCCGCCTTTGGGAGACTACC
>JAOXSG010000004.1 GCA_025800105.1 Cohaesibacter sp.
CCTTGTTGTTTTTGATATTCGCTGGCTTCAACTGTGTTTGGAACTTTCGCCGGATTCAACTTTGTTGTTTTTTATATTCGCTGGATTCAACTGCCTGTGTGTCTTTTTGCATGTTCGCTGTTGATCTATGACTTTCTTTGCATTGTGTAGTAGTAGATTTGAATGTTGCATGTGTGTGACGCTTGCTATTCATTGAAGAAAGGAAACGACGATGTGTCAATTCGCTCGCAGCTTGCGTGTCAAAAGATTAAGCTGTCTGTGACTTGATCTAGGTTGCCATGGGAAAGCAGTGGATTGCAGTGAACATGAGAGATGTAAAACTGTGTGCGTTAAATCAGACATCAAACTGTTGATCTTGAAAACATTGATGATATTCAAGTTTCGTTTTTTGGGGTGGCGTACGGGGTTGAGTAAGGCTACACATGTGATATTGTTAACCGGGTGGGATTGAGCTGTCCGTGGCTCGATCGCGTGTTTGTGTTAAATCAGACAGCAAACTGATTATGATCTGCAAGACATTGTCAATGACACTCAGCACCTTTTCGGTGATATTCAAGTACTGATTTTGGTGTGGATTCTGTTTTCTTTGCTTGCCATGGCTTCTTCAGCTTCAGCTGCTTCCGCTGGATCGTCA
>JAOXSG010000015.1 GCA_025800105.1 Cohaesibacter sp.
ACCGTGGCCGGGCAGGGGCACTAGCTCCAGAGGTACTTCTCGGGCACCGTGCCCGAGCACAGACACTAGTCTGAACAGGTTTTCGTCATGATCGGTGCCCGCTGTATTCACTTTCTTATAAGCTGTTGAAGAACCAACTCCAAATTTGTCGCCGATTTCTCGATAGTCATCACATTTTTCTAACTGTTTATGAACATCAGTTTTAGTTCAGGGCTCTGGCGTGTCTAAACAACGTCCATTTTCACGAGAGACGAGCTTCAAGTCTGAACGGGGCCAATTTCATCACACATCATGATCGATCGATTTCAGCTCTATAAGTACATACATACATATATAAACTTTATTGAAGTGTCAAGGTATTTAGCTAAAAGCTAATTGTGGACACTATAGATAAATAAAAATGAATATGCTATAAGATTTAATCAAGTATATGTAAAAATATTAAAAATATATTCTTAAAATATCATTAATATATAAAAATAGCATCAATATATAAAATTATTACAGACAAACAGCGGGACAAGCAGGGAATAAACAAA
>JAOXSG010000018.1 GCA_025800105.1 Cohaesibacter sp.
ACAACATAATCATCAGGGATGTCTTGTTGCAGCATCAGCCACATGGCTTGGACATAATCTTTTGCATGACCCCAATCGCGTTTGGCGTTGATATTGCCAAGGCGCAATTCCTTTTCCAGACCCAATTTGATACGGGCCACGCCATCGGTCACTTTACGGGTGACAAATTCAATGCCGCGCAAAGGCGATTCATGATTGAACAGGATGCCGCTTGATGCGTGCATATTGAAGCTTTCCCGGTAATTTACGGTGATCCAGTGACCATATAATTTTGCCACTGCGTAAGGAGAGCGGGGATAGAAAGGCGTTGTCTCTGACTGAACCGGCTGCTGAACCAGGCCATACATTTCAGAAGAAGAAGCCTGATAATAATGCGCGTCAGGTTTGGCAATGCGTAGCGCTTCCAGCATATTGGATACGCCAAGACCGGTTACTTGCCCTGTCAGAATTGGTTGTTGCCAAGAAGAGGCGACAAAAGATTGCGCAGCCAGATTATAAACTTCATCTGGGGCAATCTCTTGCATGGAGCGGATCAGACCTGATAGATCCAGAAGGTTGCCATCGACAATTTGAACGTCTTTTTCGATACCGAGCCATTTCAGGCGTGTCAGATTGACATCTGCCGTGCTTGAACGTCTGGCGAGGCCATAGACATCATATCCTTTAGAGAGCAAGAATTCTGATAGATAGGCTCCATCTTGGCCTGTGATACCTGTAATAAGTGCCTTTTTTGCCACTTTAGATGCTCCTATAAATCACCAAAAGCAAATTATCTCTCGAATCTATGATGCACTACCGAGGTCAAACGCTTTTGTCCAGTCATCATTAACAAAGAGTCGTGATTATCAGCTTTTGCAAGGTGGACACCATGTATTTGTCGTTATTTGCGTATAACGTGCTATCCTTCGCCTGATTTCTTTTTAAAAGAGCCTAAAGCGAGCAAAATGAAAGCAGAGTTTCCTCTGCATGATTTACGAATAGAGAAAAATAACTTATAAGCTGCTCAAAACCCAATCAGCGAATTGGACTGGTTTTGCGTATCTGATGGATATGATAGTTGCAATATCCCTTTTACCATCGCGCAATGACTGAAAGACGACTTAATGATCAAAAATCCGTTTAAACAGGCTCTTGCGACATATCGTCA
>JAOXSG010000026.1 GCA_025800105.1 Cohaesibacter sp.
CGACGATACCGCTTATCAAATGTTCCAGGGTTAATGGTGTTGCATGGCCGGGGAACAGAGTGGCCAGGTGGAATTGTAGATGAGCCATTTTCTCAGGATCCCCTTTTTGCATTGTGTTGCGGATGATGTCCAATAGGTCGAACAGGATCTGTGACGGTACAAGAAAAAAGTTCAAGTCAGTTGTGACCCTCGAGGAAGTACAATTGATGTTTGCCGCCGGGTTGAATGTGCCCACCATCGTTGATGTGGATGGTGAACATTTTGCGATAGAAATCACGGAACTTCCAATGTACCTTGGCTAGGACGAGGTCGAGCACGTGTTGACGGCAATGCGGGCAGCGGGTGCCATTGTCAAGGCATTTCACGATGCACTCCGCATGGATTCTTTTTTTGCAACAGGTCGTTCTGGGTATTCCCCATTCCTCCTCGAGACAGATGAGACATCGGTCATCATCACGGGTATCCACATCATCATGGGTATCCATCTTGTCTTTCTTCTTCTGACTGGTGCTTCTTGACTTCTGGTGAAAATGGTGTCCTTGCCTAGGACGAGGTCGAGCACGTGTTGACGGCAATGCGGGCAGCGGGTGCCGTTGTCGAGACATTTCACGATGCACTGTGCATCCTACTTCCACGACCCAAAATCATTCCCATGTCTTCACGCTGCAATCCAC
>JAOXSG010000046.1 GCA_025800105.1 Cohaesibacter sp.
ACAATTCTTGACGATCGGGGGAGGAACGACACGCGTCGCAGAGTAAACTCGTCAACGTGTGCATGTGGGCTTGTTACAACGTCTCGTATTTATGCTTCCAATATTGACAGGCCTCTTCCCATCGATCTCGTTCCCGGTTGGCGTCTTGCAAAAGGGTCACCCACGTCGAAGGTTTCACCGTTGAAGACATTGACACAGCACGGCGTTGAGACCTTGCCACAAGCCACGACCTTTTTGAGCCACGAGCCACTGGCGTCGTTTTTTAAGGGAATGCTTGCGACGGCCCAGGTTGCGTAGCACGTTTTTGTAGGGTCGAAGTTGGTTCATGGTGGCAGACGTCACGGGAATGTTTTTTTCAAGAGGTTTAACACCAGTTCGCTCACCACATTGACTTGATCGGCATTGGCGTGTTGCAAGAGTTCTTGTCGTTTGAATCGGTTGGCTTCTTTCAGGACGGACCGCAAAAAAGGCAATTGACATCGCAGTCGTTTCATCCTGAGTTCATACTTCCCACGGTTTCCGGCGGAAATTGGAAACTGCACCTCCAACCCCTTTG
>JAOXSG010000047.1 GCA_025800105.1 Cohaesibacter sp.
TCTCTCTCAGTCCGTTCTTCGTCTTTTGACATTCCAAATATGCATGATGCTTTTGCAAAGCTTGCCGCAAAGTTTAATAAAGGCTTAAAAATCAAGGCACTTGCCGTCCCGTTGCACCACTCTAGGGGTAATACCCATACAAGGATTGCATGACCCGCAAGCCAGCTATGCAATATTGTGCGATGCAAAAGTTTTCAAAGCATAGTATATCTATTTTCAACAAAGCGAGGCTGATTGCTTCGCAAGAAATCTGAAGATTGTGCCACGTTGCATGACTTATGAGGGAAAAAAGCAATGTTTGAAAATGTCGTAAAAAACTATCGGCAGTGGCGTAATTACCGCAACACTGTTACTGAACTGAGCCGTCTGAGCACCCGTGATCTGAACGATCTGGGCATCGGCCGCGGTGATATCGAGTTTGTTGCTCGCCGCGCTGCTGGCAAATAAGAAATTCGGGCTTCTCCTCCTCCCAAAAGCCCGATAGGTTTCAAAACACCTCCTCCCAGTTTTGAAACATGAAACGAAGCCTGCCGGATCCTCCCCCGGTGGGCTTTCGTTTTTGAAGATGTATGAGCTTTAAGCCCCGCGCAAGCCCGCAGGTTTTTCCTGAAACCATGCCTCTAGCGGCATAATAACGGGAAACACTCCGTTATCCTTCACCCAACTATCAATCGCATAATGGCGTTTGCCTTGCTTTTGCCGAACCACAGAAGTTGCGTGCGGATAGCGCCCATCCAGAAAAAAGCCACGCGCGACGGGTGAAGAGACGCGATGATGCGTAAGTAGATCATGCATTTGCAAATAGAGCAGATAAGATGTGCTGTTTGAGGCTTCATCAATGCAATCCATCTGCCCGGCTATTCCAGAACTCGTTAAATCCAGCCCGCCTTTGTCTTTGTCAGAGCCGATCAAAGGGCCAAGGCGTGTTTCAAAATATTGAATTGCCTTGCCCAAGGCCTCACGTTCCGCTTCGGCTGTGGCCTGACCATCCTGCATAATCTGCGTAACAATCTCTAAATCCTGAGCATTTGGCTGGAAGGCATAATTCAGTTTGCAGCCAAACCCATGACAAATATAGAGCGCTTTTTCTGTCGGCATACGCATTTTGGTTGTTTCAACCCAGCGTTCCGGGTTCTCGCTCATTTGCGCCATGCAGCCAGCAAGTGACAGAATCAAAGACAAAAGTGCAAAACGGGTGAAAAGCACTCGCATAGTATCGGCTCTTTTTAAAACGGGTTTATCTTTGGCCCATAGCATTGCCATAGCCCTATGGTAAAAGCAATCTGGCCAAGAGCAATCAAGGTCGTTCTTGCGATCAGGGCTTTTCATATTCCCCGCGCAATGATAGAGGATAGCCTTCTTACCAACAGATCTGGAAAATATCGTGACGGAAAAAGCCCCCATTCATATCATTGGAGCCGGTTTGGCCGGATCAGAGGCTGCCTGGCAACTTGCTAATCATGGTGTGCCGGTTATTTTGCACGAAATGCGTCCCGTTAAAAACACCGATGCCCATGTCACGGATCATTGTGCGGAACTGGTTTGTTCCAATTCCTTTCGCTCCGATGATGCTGAGGCCAATGCCGTTGGGGTTTTGCATCAGGAAATGCGCGAGGCTGGCAGTCTGATCATGGCTTGTGCAGACCGCAATACCGTACCCGCAGGGGGAGCTTTGGCTGTCGCACGCGAAGCTTTTTCCGAATCTGTCACACAAGAATTGCATAATCATCCCCTAATCACACTTGAGCGCGGCGAAATATCCCAATTACCCGATTCGGCAGACGGTCCTTGTCTGATCGCAACAGGCCCTTTGACCTCTGAGCCTTTATGTAAGGCGATTTTGGCCGCAACGGACGAAGAGTCTCTGGCCTTTTTTGATGCCATTGCCCCGATTGTTCATTTCGATTCCATCGATATGGGCAAGGCTTGGTTCCAATCCAGATATGACAAAAAAGGGCCAAGCGGGACAGGCGCTGATTATATCAATTGCGCCATGAATGAAGAACAATATAAAGCCTTCATTGCCGCCATGCTGGACGCCGATAAAGCCGAGTTCAAAGACTGGGAAACAGCCAAATATTTTGATGGTTGCCTGCCTATTGAAGTGATGGCCGAGCGCGGGATTGATACACCGCGTTATGGACCGATGAAGCCGGTTGGTCTGACCAATCCCCATGATCCAGACACCGACCCTTATGCGGTTGTGCAATTGCGCCAAGATAACAAGCTGGGCACGCTTTATAATATTGTCGGCTTTCAAACCAAGATGAAATATGGCCCGCAAGCTGAGATCTTTCGAATGATTCCGGGGCTGGAAAATGCACAATTTGCCCGCCTTGGTGGCATTCATCGCAATACATTTCTCAATTCGCCCAAATTGCTGGATGAAACATTGCGGCTGAAATCCCATCCGCATATTCGCTTTGCCGGACAAATTACCGGCTGCGAAGGCTATGTCGAAAGCGCGGCAATTGGCCTTTTGACGGGTCGTTTTCTGGCCGCTGAAGCCTTGGGCCGTGATGCCACGCCCCCACCGCAAACCACCGCCTTTGGTGCTCTTTTGGCGCATATTACAGGCGGCCATTTGATTGACAGCAATGGCGGACGCCGCTCTTTTCAACCCATGAATGTCAATTTTGGCCTGTTTCCGCCAGTGGATTTTGCCAAACGGCGCGAAGATGGCAGCAAAATGCGTGGCGTTGAAAAGCAATTGTCAAAAAAGAAAGCCCTGGCAAAACGGGCTTTGGATGATACCAAAAACTGGCTGACTGAAATTGCATAATATGATGCTAAAAAGCAGCACGCGCTCCTTTTTAGCCCTTGAGCGTTTGATGCCAAATGGCCCAATATTGCCGCCATAAGGGCAAAGGCTCAGTTGCCCATGGCTTTTTATGCCAGCGCTTTAACAAAGCTGGAACCAGCGCCCTCTCCAAAAAGGCCGAACTCATGTGAGTTTGGCCTTTTTGTTTTAGATCCAGTTGATATTTTTGCGCCAGATCCGCATGCTTTTTTGCCTGATCTGCAAAGCCCTGCAAGACCCCAAGAAAATCTTCCCCTTGTTGCTGCGCCCAGATTTGGCTCTGGGATATGGCTTTGTCTGTAAAATTTTGCATAGGCAGATAGAGCTTTTGCCCTTTGGCATGACGAGAAAAATGGATCAGATTTTGTGTCAGGCACAGCGCCATCGCACTATGGCCGCATAGATCGGCAACATCTGGCAGCACACCATCATTGAGAATTTGCGCCGCCAAAAGCTGCGGCAAAGCCTTGGTTTCCCCTGCATAGGTTTCAAAGGTCGGCCAATCCGGCATCGGATCGTGATAGAGATCAAATTTGCGCGCTTCGATGATTTGGGCCAAATGATCCAGTGAGAGACTATAGTCGGCTTGCACCTGTTTCAAACATGTCGCCAAAGGGCCAATCGCCTCTTTTTGATCACCCTGCCCTTTGCTCTGCTGGACAATATCAAGCCACCATTGCAGGCGAATTTCGCCCATCGATGGGTCACTAACCTGCAAAGGAATGCGTTCAATCTCATTGACAAAGGCATAAAGCGCGATGAGAGCCGAACGATGCTCTTGTGGTGATGTCAAAGCGATGAAGTGATATAGCGGGTCATATTTACGCAACTGATCCTGACAGAAGGTCCAGTCTGTCTGTTGGTCCGACATTCTTCCCCTCTCTTTGGTGGTCAGCCAGTTGATATGGGTTTACGCCCTACTCTACTGCCAAAATTGCTGCGGCAACAGCCCGCTCTTCCGCCAGCAAAATATTGAGGGTGCGGACTGCTGCGCCGGTATCCATCACATCGCAGATGATACCAGCCTCCCGAAATTTGGCTTTTAGCTCTGGCTTTAAGGGCACCAATGTCGGGCCGGATCCGATGAGCAGAATTTCGATATTGTCCGCCTCAGCAAAAACTTGCGCAAAAGCCTCTTGCGAAAAGTCTTCGGGAGAGGTGATATCCCAGCGACGTGTGCCGCTGGGAAGAAATATGAGAGATCCCTGATGGGAATAATCGCCAAAGCGAAAGCCACCATTTCCATAATAATCAATGGGGTCATGACCGGGATAATGCGCATCCACAAGAGACAGGCCCGTTGCCATAGCTACAGCATTTTCGACAAATCCATCCGGTTTGTCATGTGCTATATCGGGCTTTGGCGCGCCTGTATCTGACAGAGCCTCTGGCTGATCAGCACCAAGGCCTACTTTGCCAGAGGACTGCGCCTCTTTATGGTTCGGCTGGTTATCCTTGTCTTTTTTGCCCCATTTGAAAATCATGCTCAGGCACTCGCCTCTTCACCTTCTTTTTGCACCTGCATTTGCTCTGGACGCAATTTCAGGAAAATCAGCAAAGGAGCCGCCATGAAGACAGAGGAATATGTGCCAACAAACACGCCCCAAATCATGGCAAAGGTAAAGCTTTGAATAACCGCGCCACCAAGGAAATAGAGCGAGCCCAATGCCAGCAAGGTTGTGACCGAGGTCAGAACCGTGCGGGACAGGGTTTGGTTGATGGAAAGATCGAGAATATCTTTCAGCTCTTTTTTCTTATATTTGCGCAAATTCTCTCGAATACGGTCATAAACCACCACCGTATCGTTCAGCGAATAGCCGACAATGGTCAGAATGGCCGCAATCGAGGACAGGTTAAATTCCAGCCCCAACACTGCAAACATGCCAATGGTCAGGATCACGTCATGGGTGGTTGCCATAACAGCGCCCAAGGCAAACTGCCATTCGAAGCGGAACCAGATATAAACCAGCACGGCAAACAAAGCCGAGAGAACGGCAATGGTACCGGCTGAGGCCAATTCACCGGAGACACGCGGTCCGACGACCTCGACCCGGCGATAGGTCACCGCGTCGCCCAAGGTTGCCTTGACCTGATCAACGACATTTTGCTGGGCTTTCTCGCCGCCCTCCTGGGTTTCAACGCGGATCAGCACATCATTGGGCGCACCAAATTCCTGTACTTCCACATCGCCCAAACGCAACTCGCCCAGTTTACCACGGATGGCACCAAGATCGGCAACCTCTTCCGCAGTCTGGATCTCAATCAGGGTGCCGCCTTTAAAGTCGATACCAAAATTGAGGTTAAAAAGCCCATAGAGCGCCAGGGATGCCACAATCAAAATGGCAGAGAGCGGAAAGCTCCAACGGCGGTGGGTCATGAACCGGATATTTGTTCCATCCGGGACCAAACGAAGTGGTTTCATCTTTATGATCCTTCCCGACGTTTAAATAGGCAGCTCGGACGGACGGCGGGATTTGATCCAGCCAGCCACCAGCAAGCGGTTGAAAGTAAAGGCAGAGAAGACCGTGGTGACAATGCCGATAGCAAGGGTCACAGCAAAGCCGCGCACAGGACCTGATCCCAGCGAGAACAGGATGATGGCGGCGATAAAGGTCGTGATATTGGCATCCAAAATGGTGCCAAGCGCCCGGCTGTAGCCAGCATCAATCGCGGCAATGGTCGAACGGCCAAATCGGTTTTCCTCGCGAATGCGCTCATAAATCAGCACATTGGCATCCACCGCCATACCCACAGTCAACACAATACCGGCAATGCCCGGCAGGGTCAGCGTTGCCCCAAGAGCAGACAAAGCCCCCATAATCAATGTGATGTTCGCAGCCAAGGCAAGATTGGCAAAGATGCCGAACAGACCATAGCTCAACAACATGAAGACAATCACGGCAAGCGCGCCGATGATCCCGGCAATTTTGCCCGATTCGATGGAATCTTTACCCAAGCCCGGGCCGACGGTCCGCTCTTCAATGATGGTGAGATCCGCAGGCAAAGCCCCTGCCCGCATCAAAACCGCCAAATCATTGGCGCTCTCAACGGTGAAAGACCCGGAAATGATACCTGAACCACCCAGAATAGGCTCATTGATACGCGGGGCGGAAATCACTTCCTCATCCAGCACAATAGCGAAAGGCAGCCCCACATTTTGTTGGGTCACACGGCCAAATTTGCGAGCGCCAGATGTGTTAAAGCGGAACGAAACCACAGGCTCATTTGTTTGCTGATCAAAGGTTGGCTGGGCATCATCCAGTTCGTCACCAGAAATCAGCACACGCTTTTTCACCAGATAAGGCACCGGCGGATCATCAGCCGAATAGAGCACCTCACTATCTAGCGGCGGGCGACCTGCAAGGGCCTGATCGACGCCCATGGAGCTGTCGACAAGGCGGAATGTCAATTTCGCGGTAGATTGCAAGATGGTTTTCAAACGATCCGAATCCTGCAAACCCGGCACCTGTACAAGAATACGGCTATTGCCCTCGCGCTGAATGGAAGGCTCGGTGGTGCCAAGCTCGTCCACACGGCGGCGGATGACTTCAATAGACTGGGAAACAGCTGCATTGACACGCGATGTAATGCCCTCCGCAGTCAATGTCAGACGCAAAACCCCGTCCTCACTGGCTTCGAGGCTGGTTTCCAGTGCGCCACCACCGCTTAGAAGCGATTGGGTGACCGGCTGAACCAGCGTGCGCACCTTTTGACGTGCTTCTTCCAGTTTTGTCAGATCGCGAATGCGCACCTGAACGGAATTGTCTTTGATCGCAAGACCGGTATACCCGATTTTGTCTTCTCTTAGGACCGAACGCACATCACCGCGCAGCACTTCGAGGCGCTCTTTGATCACGCCTTCTTCTTCCACCTGCAAGAGAATGTGAGACCCACCCTGCAAATCAAGCCCCAGAACGAGCTGACTTTTCGGCAACCAGTCCGGCAGACCGGCAAGTGTTTTTTCAGAAAACAGGTTTGGCAAGGAAAACAACAATCCGCAGACAATTGTCATCAGGATCAAGCCAACCTTCCAGCGAGCAAAATGTAACATACGGCCATCCGTTCAGGAAGAAAGAGCGACCCGAACCGGGTCGCGCCTATCAGTCTTAAAAATCACAAATCCGGCAATTAAGAGGCATCGCCAGCTGGCTCGCCCTTGGCGTTCAGCTCGGCAATGGCCTTGCGCATGATTGTGACTTTTACGCCTTCAGCAATCTCTGCCTGCACTTTGGTGTCATCAACCACTTTGGTGATTTTGGCAACCAGACCGCCAGAGGTCACGATTGTATCGCCACGACGTACAGAGGCGATCATTTCGGCATGTTTTTTCATCTGCTGGCGCTGTGGGCGGATGATCAGGAAATACATGATCACGAAGATCAGAATGAAAGGGACAACGGATACGAGAAAATCGGACGTACCGGCTGCGCCAGCGGCCTGTGCATATGCGGGCGTTACGAACATGATGTGCTCCTTGCAAGGGATCGGCGCAGTCTTGGTCTTGGCTGATCCGAATTATGGTTGAGCGGACTATAGCGGCCCCGCACAGCTTTGCAAATAGTGTGCTGGACTCTGCGCCCATCTCTGGTAATCAATGGATACAAATAGTGTTCCTTTGGCAAAGTTGAAAGGTCTTTCAGGCTCTAAAAGGTCTGATTTACAGAGTTTTTCAGCATTTATCGGCCAAGAAAAGAATTAAGGGGGCGACATGTCTTCAAATGAGCTGAAATCCATCACCAAGGCTTTGCGCAAAATTCACAAAACTTTGGAGCGGGCAACACCGCAAAAAACGCCAAAAGCCAAGCTGGATGGCGCCGATGGCTTTGTCTGGCATACGGATCCCAGCCCTCACCTCTCGCCGGTCAAGCAGATCAATCGGGTTGATTTGTCCCTTTTAAAAGGCATTGATCGCAACCGGGACATGGTTTTGGAAAATACCCGCCGCTTTGCCAATGGCTTTCCGGCCAATAACGCGCTTTTGTGGGGTGCGCGCGGCATGGGCAAAAGCTCGCTGGTCAAAGCGGTCCATGCCAGCATCAACAAAGAGTGCGCGGACACTGTGACACCGCTAAAACTGATCGAAATCAGCCGCGAGGATATCGAATCGCTGCCCGTTTTGATGAATATTTTGCGCGAGCGTGAGGAACGCTGCATTCTTTTCTGCGATGATCTGTCTTTTGACAGCGGAGAAAATGCCTATAAATCCTTAAAAGCGGTTCTGGATGGCGGCATTGAGGGGCGGCCTGATAATGTATTGTTTTATGCCACATCCAACCGCCGCCATTTGATGCCTCGCACCATGATTGAGAATGAAAGCTCCACGGCGATTAATCCCGGCGAATCGGTGCAGGAAAAAGTCTCCCTTTCCGACCGTTTCGGGCTTTGGATCGGCTTTCACAATTGCTCACAAGATGACTATCTGGCCATGGTCAATGGCTATGTGGCTGAATATGGCATCAAGGTCGATGCAGACGAGCTGCGTGCCAGTGCGTTGGAATGGGCCATGACCAGAGGATCACGCTCTGGCCGCGTGGCATGGCAATATATTCAGGATCTGGCAGGAGAAAAAGGCGTGGTTCTAAAGTAAGCGCCCAGAAAAGCAAGAGCCGATCTGATGTTAGCATCCCGGCTCTCTTCTCTCAGCTATTGTCAGCAAGGCAATCCTGCCAACCGCCAAATTCGCGTTTCATATCGCGCAAAATATGAAACAGCTTTTCGTCGATGATATGCAGATATTCCGTCCAGTCAGAGACATGTTGCAACTCTTTCTCTCCATCGGAAATGCCGCGCAAACCAATCATCGGAAGAGAAAATTTCTCGCAAGCTCTCCAGACAGCAAAACTTTCCATATCCACCATGTCAGCCTCTATGGCGTCATATGCCTCGCCAGAGACAATATTGGCCCCGGTTGATAGCGAGGCCTTTGGGACAGAGCCGATAAAATGCTGCATTGGCACAATTGGGGACATGTCCAGAAAAGGTGTCACCCCCTTCTCAAAGCCCAAAGGCGATGCATCCATATCCCGATAGGAAAGGCTGGACGCCTGATAAATTTCGGTTTGTTGCAAATGTCTGGCACCGGCAGAGCCAAGCGAGACCACCAGATCTGGCTTTTTATTCTGTAATGTCAGCTCCGTCAATTTAGCCGTCAGGTTAACCGCAGCCTCAACCGGCCCGACACCAATCATCAAAGGCGTGATCAGCTTTTGCAATTGCACGCCATATTCCGCTGGCGCTGCCATAACAAACAAAATTTTGGGATTGGAAAATGTCATATCCTACCTTTGAGCATAGCACTTCTTATATCACCAACCTTATCTCAAACCTTGCTCATCAAGACAATGAATTGGATGATACAATTATAAGAGATGGTCTTTAGCTATTACATATTGGCTTGAAAGTCACGAAGCGCGAGAGATTTTCGATAGGCTTGTTTGTAAGAATCAGTCGCAATTTACTCTGCAATCACTCTGATCATGCTTTGAATGCATGTGTTCATCGGGCAGGGTCAAAGTCAAGATAGCCGCCAAGCAAGTTATGATCATAATCCCAAAATAAAGCTGTTGGAACGAGCCTGCCAATACAGGACTATATCCAGCCCCTAAATTCCCCAAAGCTGTTCCGATACCCAAGCATATATTAGCTACGGCAAAAACCGGAATTGCAGATTTTGCTGAGACTGTTTTGCTGATATAGGCAGGAATCAGACCATAGACCGCAAAAAATGCAAGGCCAAAACACACCGCGGCCATATACAATAATGTTTGATTGTCATGGGTAACAATCAAAAATGCCGACAGACCGACCAGACCATAACTGAGAACCAAAGCCTGTCGAATGCCGATTCGATCTGCAAGACTGCCCATAACAAACCCGCTGAACAGACCAAGAAAACCAATAATCGACCAAAGACCGCCCACGATATCAATTGAATATCCAAATTCTTCGCTCAGAAAAGTTGATAAATAATTTTGCCATGGACCACAGGCCATACCGCTTGCCCCGAGCAATGCCCATAAGGTCAGATTGGTCCGTGAAAATAATGAGGTTATCTTCACATATCTTTGTTTCAAGATCTGTTTTTGATGATGACTTTTTGTAAAAACATCCGGTACCAGTCTCTTGAGTGCGAGGGCACCAAAAATCGATAAGATCAATGCACCCAATCCAAGACTAAGCCAAACAGCTCTCCACCCATATTCGAACACCAGCAAGGGAGCGATAGCACCAGCGGCAAGTTGCCCATAGGCTGTACCACTGGATAGCAAGCCATTCACCCTTGCTCTATATTCGAATGCAATTATACGAGAGATTACGCCAACAGTCGGAACAACCATAAAGGCCGCACATGCTCCCAGAACTGTAATCAAGAGGGCCATCACCGTTACATCTTTGGCAAGGGCCATTGCAGATAGCAAACCACTGGCAAAGATAACGGCAGTGACGATCACCACGCCCTCGCCAAACAGGTCAACCAACCTCGAACATAGGATTGCAGCAATTAGGAAAGAGACTTGTGCAGAGGCTGTCACCAAACCGATCATCTGATATCCAAAGCCAATATCTTCGCGCATCTCACTGGCCAGTAGTGAGAAAAGATAAAGCCCTAAACCGAAGACCACCGCCATATATGCAGTAAAAACAATCGCGACTGTGATCTGTGCCGCTTTCGAAGACGAATTTTGAGACTCACTTGCCAACAACATCATAGGCTCCTATTATTATATCGAAGAAATTCTATATAGAATATTTTAAATATAGATTTTTATCAATATAATTATCAGGATCCTATGGTGACGGTATGGATGAACAGAGCAATACAGAGCATTTTGACTTGGAAGAGCAGCTAAAAGCACTCTCAAATCCGCATCGCCTGCGCATTCTGGAATGGCTGAAAGAGCCAACAGCTCATTTTCCGACACAGCAAGATGCCGATTTGATTGACGATGGTGTTTGCGTTGGGTTTTTGACTGAAAAAGCTGAACTATCTCAACCGACAGTCACCTCACATATGCAAAAGCTTTCTAAGGCCGGTTTTGTTAAATCCAAAAAAATAAAGAATTGGGTCTATTATCGACTAGACCCTAATCAAATTGATGCATTTCTGTCTAACTTAAAAATTCGCATTGCAGACAAAATCTAGATATTCAGTGCCGGCATTTGATGACTTGGATTTAGATGGAACCTTTTTGGTTCTTTTGACCATTTCACCACAAAGCGCGCATACCAGATGGCGTTGTGATCTCTGCCCTGATGGATTTGGGGCCAGTTTTAAAAAGGATAGTCTTGTGGTTCAGCTTTGGCATGATTGCCGCTTCAATCTCTAACGCTTTTGGATGCTGGATTGTGAGGCTATGAAGACGACAGCCAAGATCAACCATATGAGAAGCAGGATGCGGGCCTTCTGGCCATTCAATAAGGGTTGGAAATGCGCCGTTTAATGGCATTGTTCCATCATCGGCAATTGAAATAAGCCATGACAAATTCCCGCGTGTGATATGGGTTGCAGAGCCGCTATCGCAATGGGCTTGCGTCAAAGAAGCATTTATATCTTTGCTTCCGACAACCCAGGTTGCCAAAACAGGATCAGCATTGAAATGATCAAGATTAAACCAACGAGGACGATCTGGCGCTTTGGCAAAGGGATCAACAGCAATGAGTTCCAAAAAACAATCGGGACCAAGCGATAATAATCTATTGTGCGTGCCCATAAGGGGATGGCTACCACCCATGGGCATATCAATATCCAATAAGGCTTTAATATGCGAAGCCCCCTCCTCCAGCGATCGAGCCACGACGGTGATATGATCCAGTTTAAGTTCAGTTTTATTTGTCATTACTTTTCCTGTCATATCTATGGATTTGGTTTGTCAAAGAAAATGCTCCAGCGCTTCAAGAGCCTGACTTGGCGCTTCTTCGGGAATGAAGTGGCCGCTTGGCATCGGGGCAAAAAAAGACTGATCACACCACTTTTGCCAGATCGATTGCACGTCAAAATGCTTCCCCACCACGCCCTGCTCTCCCCACATGATCAGGGTGGGGCAGATAATGCGCTTGTTGTTTTCTCGATCTGCCAGATCATGCAGCCTGTCTTTATAATATCCTGCGCGAAAACACTCACACATGGCGGTGATCGCTTCTGGCGTTGCATTGGCTTCTTTATAAGCCTTTAAAGCCAGCGGATGATAGGGAACCCGTTTTTTTGAAAGGCCGTGCAAGATTAAATCAATGAACCCTTCCCGGTCAGCTGCAATCAGGTTTTCCGGTATTGGATGCTCTTGGGTCAGAAAAGAAAAATAGAAATAATCCTGCGCAATTTGGGCATTGAGATTCTCATAAAAATCTAGAGCGGGAATGATATCCATGACGACAAGACGGGTGACCTGTTGTGGGAAATCCAAAGCCAAACGGCGTGCTATTCTTGCTCCCCTATCATGCGCAACAATGGAAAAGCTTTCATGGCCCAATGCTGCCATAACCTGCCTTTGCTCTTTTGCCATATCTCGTTTGCTATAGGCATTGTCAAGAAGACTGTGGGCTGGCTTGTGACTTTCTCCACGCCCACGAATATCGGTTAGAACAATGGTAAAGCGCTTGGAGAGTTCTGGTGCCAAATGATGCCAGCATAGATGACTTTGTGGATCGCCATGCAGCATTAAAAGCGCTGGCCCCTCGCCCTTCGTCAGCGTCAAAATGGATTTGCCTTTTTCAACCTCAACAAATTGACGCTGAAAACCGGGCAGCAATCTCTCATCGGCCTGTTCAAAGATGCTCATTGATCCAGCCTTTGAACTCTGCAATGGCCGCTTCATTGCGAGCGAAATAGGACCATCGCCCGATTTTGTTGAGTGTTATAAATTCTGCCCGCCGCAAAATTTCCAAATGACGGCTCACGGTTGGCTGGGCCATGGCCAATTTTTGCGTGATCAATGTAACGCAAACACCAATTTCTGAGGGTTTACCCGTCACCTGATGGGAAAAATGCACATCTGGCTCTGAAAGCCACTTAAGAATGGAAAGACGCACATCACTGGCTAAGGCTTTTGATTGTTCCAATCGATCTGTCATGAGATCTAATATATTTATAAATAGCTATAAGTCAATATATTAGATCTCACCAATTCCATTGCCTATATTGAATATCTTTCGCGGCCTTATTTGTGATAATCGCTCAGATCTTCCGGCGCATGGAGCAAGGTGCTGTCATATTTTGTCAAATCATCGTCCATATGCAACCAAGGCAATTTGCTTTGATAATTGACATGGAAGGTGGGCTGAAAGTCCTGCGGACTTTCCATGGAGGCGGCATAGAGATGCATTCCGCCCTGATAATGCTCTGCTTCAAAGCCTATCGGAGAGCCGCAGTGCTGACAAAAATGCCGAAAAACGCCTTTGGAGCTTTCAAAGACTTTGGGTGACTCGCCAATCCATTTGAAATGTTTAAGGGGGACACCAAGCCATGCCACCACAGGGGCAGCACAATTGCGGCGGCAATCATCGCAATGGCAATAACAAGCCCATGTGATATCTCCGGTAAATTCCCACTTTGTTTTCTTACAAAGACAATATCCGCGTGTCGTCATGCTGCCCCCTCCTCTTTTTTGTCGTCAGTTTATATCATTTTTCGCAAGTTTTAATCGCTCCGCTCAATCAAAGCGGCAAAACATCCACGGGCGGCAAAATGAGCATGAATATAAACACTATCGGGATTGTCAAACATGCGACGGATGGCCTGTTCAATCCCCTCACCTTCGCTCAATTCGGCCTCTATGATATGATCATGCCGATCAAAAGCGCGCAACGCCACAGTCCGAGATTTCAAGACATCAGGCACTTTATTGAAAAAGTGGCCGGGCTTCCCTGCGCCTTCATGAACAAAGATGGCATGTCGCGAGCGATAGGGGGATTGCACCGGCAAATGCTCATAATTCAACAGAAGAGCACTTTCTCCGACATCCAAATCACGCAAACTCACTCGATCTGGATAGCCGGGAGAGCTGTCCACCTTATAGCGTGAAATGCCCATTTCCTTTAGCTCATCATCACTTTTGCCAAAAAGATGCGCAAAAGGTTGCGGGTCAAGGCCTTTGATTTGAAATGCCATGATTGGCTCCTCTCTCTCAATAAAAGATAAGAAAAGCTAACCGGCTCGTTTTTGATAGGCAGCCCGTTTCTTGCTGCACCCATAAAAAAAGCCTCGATGGAGATATCCATCGAGGCTTTTGAGTGTTGAAAATATATCGCTCTTAGAGAGCGGCCAAAATGCGATCCAAAGCTTCTTGCACCTTGGCTTTCAGGGCCTGTTGTTCGGCCAATTTGGCTTTCTGGTCTTGCACAATCTCCGCCGGAGCATTGGCAACAAAGCGCTCATTGCCCAGCTTTGCTTCAAATTTGGCCGCAACTTTGCTGATCTTGTCGATCTCTTTTTCAAGACGGGCTTTTTCCGCGTCCAGATCAATCACCCCAGCCAGCGGCAAAGCAATGGTCGCTTCACCCACCACAACTTGCGCCGAGCCTTGCGGCACATCGCTGGAAAGCTTGATTTCCTCAGCCCGTGCCAAGCGCTTGATCACCGCATCCTGCGCTTCGAGACGAGTTTGTGTCTGATCAGAGGCACCAACAATTTCCAGCTTGAGCTGGGTGGATGGCGGAATATTCATCTCTGAGCGAACAGAACGAATGGCTGTGATGATATCCACCAGCCAGTTGATATCATCAGCTGCGCCTGTATCGTCAATGTCATAGCTTGGCCATTGACCAAGGATCAGCAAACCCTCGCGGGCCGGGCCGGTTTTGCCAGTTTCCGCCCACAGCTCTTCGGTGATAAACGGCATGAAAGGATGCAACAAAACGCAAATCTGATCGAGAACCCAAGCCACGCAAGCTTGTGTTTCTGTCTTTGCCGCACTCTCGCCCTCAGCCTGCAAAACAGGCTTGGTCAGCTCGATATACCAGTCGCAATAAAGGTTCCAGACAAAGCGATAAAGGCCATTGGCAGCATCGTTGAAACGATAAGTCTCAATCGCTTCAGACACGTCCTTGGCGGTTTTGGCCAATTCGGTGACGATCCAGCGGTTCACGGTCTCTTTGACACTGTTTGGATCAAAGCCCTCAACCCGCGCACAGCCATTCATCTGGGTGAAGCGGGTTGCATTCCACAATTTTGTGCCAAAATTGCGATAGCCTGCAACGCGGTTGGTCGCCAGCTTGATATCGCGCCCTTGAGCAGCCATGGCCGCCAAAGTGAAACGCACCGCATCGGCCCCATATTCATCAACCAAGTCCAAAGGATCAATCACATTGCCCTTGGATTTGGACATTTTGGCGCCCTTTTCATCGCGCACCAGCGCATGAACATAAACGGTGTGGAATGGCTCTTCCTTCATGAAATGCAAGGACATCATCATCATCCGCGCAACCCAGAAAAAGATGATATCAAAGCCGGTGACCAAAACATCCGTCTGATAATATCTCTCCAGCTCAGGCGTTTTGTCCGGCCAGCCAAGAGTAGAGAATGGCCAAAGAGCGGATGAGAACCAAGTATCAAGCACATCTTCGTCACGGATCAATTCAACCGCTTCGCCATAATGGGCTTTTGCCTGCTCTGCGGCTTCACTTTCTGTCGCTGCAACAAAGACTTTTTCATCCGGTCCATACCATGCCGGAATTTGATGCCCCCACCAAAGCTGACGGGAAATACACCATGGCTGGATATTTTCCATCCATTCAAAATAGGTCTTTTCCCAGTTTTTAGGCACGAAATTGGTACGGCCTTCTTTTACAGAGGCAATGGCAGGCTTGGCCAGAGTTTGCGCATCCACAAACCATTGATCGGTCAAATAAGGCTCAATGATCACGCCTGAACGGTCACCATGTGGTGTCATATTGACATGATCATCAATACCGGCCAGCAGACCTTGTTCCTCGAACATGGCAACGATCAGCTTGCGCGCCTTAAAGCGCTCAACACCATCCAAAGCATTGATGGTGGATTGCAGCTCCTCGCTCATATCCAGACCTTGAAGGAAATCCTCATTGTCTTTCAGCCAGATATTGGCCTCACGGGTCATGATATTGATCATTGGCAACTCATGACGCTTGCCAATATCAAAGTCATTAAAGTCATGAGCCGGGGTCACCTTCATCGCACCCGTGCCGGTTTCAAGATCCACATAATCATCGGCAATGATGGGGATCTTGCGACCAACCAGCGGCAGGATGACATTCTTGCCGATCAGATCCTGATAGCGCTCATCCTCTGGATGAACAATGACCGCAGTGTCACCAAGCATGGTTTCAGGACGTGTGGTGGAAATGGTAATGGTGCGGCCTTCCATCCCTTCAATCGGGTAAGAGAGGTTCCACATATGGCCGTTCATTTCCTTTTGCTCAACTTCCAGATCGGAAATGGCGGTCAGGAAATGCGGATCCCAGTTTACCAGACGCTTGTCTTTGTAAATCAGGCCCTCATTATACAGCTCGATAAAGACTTTCTGAACAGCCTTGGACAGGCCTTCATCCATGGTGAAACGCTCGCGCGACCAATCGGCAGACGCCCCAAGGCGGCGCAACTGATTGAAAATGGTGCCACCAGATTCGCCTTTCCATTGCCAAACGCGCTCAAGGAATTTCTCGCGGCCCATATCACGGCGGCCCGGCTCATTGTTATCGGCCAACTGGCGCTCAACCACCATTTGGGTCGCAATGCCCGCATGGTCCATCCCCGGCTGCCAAAGCACATCCTTGCCCTGCATCCGGTGATAGCGGATCATGATATCCTGCAATGTATTATTGAGCGCATGGCCCATATGGAGAGAGCCGGTCACATTCGGCGGTGGAATGACGATACAGAAATTGTCCTGCCCGTCTTTTTTGCCAGCGCCAGCATTAAAGGCACCAGATTTTTCCCACTCTTGATAAAGGCGCGGCTCAACATTGGCCGCATCGAATGTTTTTTCCAGCATTGCACTTCCATATCGCAAGCGATGGACCCAAATCCCACTCGCCTGTCAACAAGTCCTATGGCTTTGCCTGTTCATGCCTTTATTTCCTGCATGAATGCAGGCATCGACCACAATAAATCATTTTAAGGTGTAAACCCATTCCGTGGCACTCTGTCAACCGCAAGAGGCGTGCAAGCCACCAATCGCCCACCTTTATTGAGCGATCAGCGTAAATTTGCCACAAAATGAGAAAAAAAGGTTGGTGCGGGTGATCAGCGATAATGCTGCTCACCCCTGGACACTCGCTCGATTTCGGCACGAACAAGACGCTCCACCATGACAGGCAAATTCTGATCCAGCCATGCTTTGAGCATAGGCCGCAGCATATCTTCCACCACATTTTCCATCGTCCGGGTGTTGTTGGACAGGATGGTATGGGTCAGATTTTCAAAGGCATTGGTCACCACTTCACTGGTTTGCGAAGAGACCAGTGGCATGCCTTTTTCAACCTCCGGCAAATTGTCCAAAGGCGTTGGCTCTGTTTCGATGGTGGCTTTGAGAAGCGAGGGAACCTTTTCTTCCAACGTCGACTGAACCATTTGCTCCAGTTCAGGCGTTGGCGCAGGCTCCATGGCTGCTTCTGTAACGGGCTCAGGAGAAGGCTCTGGTTCCGGCTCGGCCTCTTCCATGAACATCAAATCATCTTCTTGCGGCTGGACCAGATCCTGTTCTTGCCATTCACTTGGCAAATCAAGGACTTCTTCCTCTTCTTCCGGCTCGCCTTCGTCATCAGCTTCCATCGCGGCCATCATGGCCGCCATATCATCTTCTTCGGCAGCTGGCTCTTCTTCTACAGGCGCAGGCGCATCAAAAAGAGCATCAAGATCATCTTGGCCCATTTCGGCATTGGGATCGACTTCAGGTTCCGCCGCAACTTCTGGCTCGCTGGCTTCATCCCCGCCAATAGCGGCTTCTTCATCAGAAATAATCCGGCGAATGGACGCCAGAATCTCTTCCATCGAAGGTTCCTGAGCTGCGTTGGTATTCGACATAGGTCTCACCCGAAAACTGAAAACCAGTAGTGATGCAAATCACATTCCACCGCAGAAACGATTCGCATGTTCTATCACTATAGGCTGTTTGCATGTATTAGAAAATCTGTTCCCATAAAAAGCACCATTCATCTGTGCATGGAAACCGCTTTTCTGCTCTTTCCCCGTTATCCCTGCTATCCTTGAGATCCATTTTTACGCAGAAATATTTTCAAGACGTTGATTTTTCGACCCAAGAATCGAAAAACCGGATCAAAAGATCCGGTTTTTGTTGTTTTTCCAACCAAAAAGATCGCAATCAATCTGGTGTGCGCAAACCAAACCATTTGTCGCGCACTTTTTTATAATGCTTTTGCGGATCATGACGGGCGACCGGCAAATTGAGATTGGTGGTGGTCAAACGACCAACTGCAGAGGCCACACGGAATGAAGCAACAATCCGATCGCGCTGCGCAGTCACCAGTGAAATGCGCGCATTGATCAATTCCCCTTGCGAGTTCAAAACATCCAAGGTCGTGCGCTGTCCAACGCCGCGTTCTTCAATCACACCACGCAGCGCAAGACGAGACGCTTCAACCTGTGCCTGAGCAGCAGAAATCTGCGGAATGGATGCCTCAAAAATGCTCCAGGACGAAATGACAGATGCCCGCACCTGATTGCGGGTCAAATCCAGCTGAATGCGACGCTGACCCAATGTTTCCTTGGCCTGCCGCACTTTGGAATGAACCCGTCCGCCCTGATAGATAGGAACTGACAACACCCCACGCACAGAAGCACTGGTTGTTGTTGTATCGCGTTGGGCGCCGGTGGAGGTTTGATCTGACCAAGAGCGGGCCACATTGCCCTGCACACTCAAGCTCGGAAGCAATTCGCCTTCAGCAATTTTGACATCCATTTGGGCGATATCAATTGTATGCTGACTGGCACGAACAGCCGGATGCTCAGCCAAAGCAGAAGAAACGGCAACATTCAACTTCTTGGGCAGCAATTTATCAACGGAATAACCGGCAGACAATTTGCCCGGCTTTTGTCCAACAAGTTGCTGATAGGTCGCGCGGCTTGATGCCAAATTGGCTTTGGCTAAATTGACCTGAGACACAGCACCAGACAAGCGGGCTTCGGCCTGCGCAACATCAGTTGAAATGGTCTCGCCAACCGCAAACCGGTCTTTAGCCGAGCGCACCTGCTCTTGCAAGAAGGAGACATTTTGCTTGCGCAATTCAAGGATAGCCTGATCTTTGAGCACATCCATATAAGAAGAAGCGACATTAAAGAGAATGCTTTGCTCGGTATCTTCCAAAGTGGCGCGGGTGGCAAGCACCGCAGCTTCGGCTTTTTTCACGCCATTTTTGGTGCGCATACCGCGAAACAGAAACTGATCAACCTGCAAGCCAAGATTGCCTGAATTGACTTCATTGCGGCTTGAGGGGCCTGTAAGCTGGTCAACGCTTGTCCATTGGCGGGTTATGGTGCCATTGCCATTCACATTTGGGCGATAGCCAGACAAAGCCTGAGAGACATTCTCATTGATTGCACGCAATTCAGCTCTGGCCGCTTTCAGCGTCGGATTGTTCTGATAGGCAAGCGCCAGTGCCTGCTGAAGTGTTTCCGCTGATACAGAGGATACGCTCAGTGCCAACGCCGCTACTGCACAGATCGTTGCTGTTTTAAAGCTTTTCACGCCCCTGCTCCTTGCAAATATGTCTTCGCACTCTGAAATGACCCTGTTCATCATCTCGACTGCTCGTTCAAGCCTTTTGCATAAAATTCAATATGCACATACTGTTTTTATGGTCAGTTTTATCGTGCCTATCAAATCCGAGATAGGCATACCTATCAGCCCGAATTTTCCAATTTTCGTGGACACATATAGGCGGATTGGGCACGCATTCCTAGTCTCAGCCATTGATTGATACATTAAAAAATCATCAATGATGCATTGGAGCAACAGATAGAGCGGAACTTTATACAGAAGTTTTGTAACAAGACGGGAGAGGCGTTAGGCGGCAAACTCATAAATATGAAAGAAAAAGCCGCCTTAGGCACATTCAAGTCCCATACAGACGGCTTGTATGTTTGGAACCATCTTGTGGGAATAAATTTGGGATATGAAATCACATCCTAAAAGGCAAATTCCTCAGGCTTGGCAAATTCCGCCAATGCCGGAGCATTGGTATCAAAGGCCGCAATGGTCGAAAAATTATCGCCTTGTCTCAGAATTTTTATTGCCTCAGCGCGCCGTTCCTTACCATCGATAGCAACCAAGGCTCCCCCGTCTTTTAACTGATTGAGAAGATCGCGCGGTATGTCTTCCACCGCACCCTCAACCACAATCACATCATAAGGGCCTTCTGATGCATAGCCTTTGGTAATATCGCCACCAATCATCGCAACATTGTCATAGCTCAGATTGGTGAGGATCTCCTGTGCCTGCTCTACCAAAGCATCATCACTCTCGACTGCAACAACGGTATTGGCCATTTTGGAAATAAGCGCCGCCGTATAACCGGATTGCGCCCCAACAACCAACACCAGATCGTCAGCCGTGATCTCTGCCAATTGAAGCAGTTTTGCCAAGGGCGAAGGCTGCATCATACAGCGCATATCCGTTAGAGCGATATCCACATCGCTATAGGCCAGATTGCGCATATGAGAGGGAACGAATAATTCACGCGGGACAGATTCAAATGCCTTAAGCACATGATAGGCCGTTACATCAGTGGTCCTGATCTGATTATCCACCATCTGGCGGCGCGCATCTGCATATTCGCCCATAACGAAAAGTCCTGTCTTTGGCTGGTCTATGTCCTAGGACGTAGCCTCATAAATCTGGTACATTTGGCGTTTAAATGGCCCGATATCGCGCGAAAAAGTGTGAAGGATGGGCTGGTTGCCCATTCGAACACTCTTTTTCACCTTGCCGCCCACCAACCCAAGGTGATGACAAAGCGAGAGCGCGGCCATTTAAGCGTCCGCAGGATAGGGCTAATTTTTTCTCTCACGTCGTCGTAAGGATTTAAAAATGAAACACATTGTCTGCATCCTTACTCCTAGTGAGAGAAAAAATAAGCCTCTACCAAATGCATCACATTTATGAGTCTACGTCCTAGTTATGGCAAAATTGCACGCACTTATATAGTCAGTATAAGTATTAATAGTCAGAAAACGCGCAGTTTTACGCCTCTCATCGTGATTATCCCCACCACTTGCCTGTTTCAAGGGCAAGACATAGCTTTTGAGAGTTTTTGTCGCAGTTTGAACACCTCATTGGAGCTGTTTTGTCAAAAAGTTGAAATTTTGGTGGATATCGACTTGTCGGCCCGATTTGGTTTCGCTATACACCTCCCACCACACGCAAGGAAGGCTCGATGGCGGAGTGGTGACGCAGCGGATTGCAAATCCGTGTACGCCGGTTCGATTCCGGCTCGAGCCTCCAATTTCTCCCCAAAATTAAAGATGCAAATTTCAAGGCTCCGGCAATGTATGGCCATGGCATTCATCTATGCCATAAACCAACAAGCGCTCGAAAAGTTTGAAATCTTCCAGATGCGAATCTTTTATATTGGCTTGTCAAAGCAATCCGATTATACGCGCATAAGGCGGTCTCTTTGCCGATTGGGTTGGATAGAAACAGGAATAGCATAGATCATGTTGCATGGTGGTGATCTTGGCAGTGCCATAAAAGTCTATGGCGGCACAAAAGAAGATTGGCTGGATCTCTCCACAGGCATCAATCGCCGCTCTTATCCCTTTAACAACAAGCTGGCGCTGGCCGATTGTCGTGATCTTCCAAGCCAAGCGGATTTACAAGCTTGCCTGCAAGCAGCACGCCTTGCCTATCAATGCCCCGATCATATCGCAATGACTGCCGCTGCGGGCACGCAAATTCTCATCAATAGCCTGCCCCATTTGATCCGGCCCACTCACTGTTTTTTATATGAACCGACCTATAGCGAACATCGCACAGCCATGGAGCTGGCCAATATTGCCTGTTCCAGCCTGCCTATTGGGGCTGATATCAAACAGCAAGCAATCCCATCGCGCTCTTGTGTCGTCCTTGTCAATCCCAACAATCCAGATGGCAAAGCCTGGCAGACGACTGAACTTCTGGCTTTGGCATCTCATTTACGACAATCGGACAGCTTTCTGATTGTTGATGAAGCCTTTGGCGATGTAACGCCAGAGCAGAGCCTTGTTCCGCATCTTGAAGCGGTCTCGAATGTGGTCATTTTGCGCAGTTTTGGAAAATTTTTTGGACTGGCAGGCATCCGATTGGGCTTTGCGCTTGGCCCCAAAGGTCTGATGGACCAATTAACCGCTTTTCATGGCCCTTGGTCCGTTTCATCGATGGCTTTGAAAATTGGTCAACAGGCGCTGTCTGATCTGGCATGGCAAGAGCAAGAGAGAGACTTGCTGGAGCATTGGAGCGAGAGATTGCAAAGCTGTTTGCTCGAACATGGTTTTTCCCCTTATGGTGGCACCTCCCTTTATCAATTGATCGAGCATCAAGATGCCAAGCATTTGCATGAGCATTTGGCGAAAAATCATATTTGGAGCCGCATTTTTTCTTATCAAAAAAAATGGTTGCGATTGGGCATTCCCACGGATGAGCAAGAATTTACTCGTCTGCAAACAGCTTTGAAGAGCTATACAAGCTCAAAGGCGCTGGCATGATGAATGATTTTCTTGGGTCTATCCCCCTTTCGCTTACCAATTTCAGCCTTCTTGCGCTGATCGCTTTGCTGATTGATGGCATAATTGGCGATCCTGATTGGCTATGGCGCCGCCTGCCGCATCCCGTTGTTTGGTTTGGCAAGCTTATTTCGATCTTTGAAGCCCGGCTTCATAAGCCAGAGCGACAAAGCGCGCAGAAACAACGCCAAAATGGTATCGCGCTAATATCAGCTTTGCTTTTGGTTGCCGTTTGCAGCGGGCTTTTGCTTCAGACCCTGCTTGCTCCCTTGGGATGGGTTGGTCTTTTAATCGGCGCTGTCATTGCCTCGGTTTTTCTGGCTCAAAAAAGCCTTTATGAGCATGTCAAAAGAGTGTGGCTGCCATTAAGCCAAGGCGATCTGGCCGGCGCTCGCATGGCTGTTTCGATGATTGTGGGCCGCGATCCCAATCAGCTGGATGAAGCAGGCATTGCCCGCGCATCCATTGAAAGCACAGCGGAGAATTTCTCAGACGGGGTTGTCGCCCCACTTTTCTGGCTATGGCTCTTTGGCCTACCGGGCCTTTTTGCTTATAAGGCGTTAAACACCGCCGACAGCATGGTCGGCCACAAAAGAGAGCATTATCTGCATTTGGGCAGAGCCTCGGCCAAACTGGACGATGTTGCCAATTTCCTTCCCTCTCGCCTGTCTATGATGTTTCTTTTGGCCGGGGGCTGGCTGGCGTCAAAATGCCAAATCATTGCCCAGAGCAAAATCGGGCTTGTGCAGACCATAAAGCATATCTTTCGCGATGCCCCTTATCACCGCTCCCCAAGCGCCGGATGGCCTGAAGGAGCCATGGCCTATCAGCTTGACATAGCGCTATCCGGCCCGCGCATTTATGATGGCGCACTCACTGATGAACCCTATGTCAATGAGGCGGGACGCAAGGATATTGGCCATGGTGAAATCAAGTCCGCCTTACAGATCCTCACATGGGCATGTGTGGTAGAAATCGCCTTTATCGGGCTGATTGTCTTGCTGTAACGCTCTTATAGACCCTGCTTTGCCAATGTGATCATGGCATCCACATCCATATGCCGCTCAACATGATCGGCCAGCGCTTCCAGACTGTCCTCAACCATCTGCTGATAGGATTGGCTGATTTGACCGGAGCCACCCAGCTTGGAAAAGAAAGCTGCACGGAAGGCGTCTTCATTAAAAAGCCCGTGCAAATAGGTGCCCATCACGCGCCCATCAGAGGATTGCGCACCTTCTTTGACGCCTTCAATCTCAAAGATCGGGCAATTGCGATCTCCTCCCTCGGTCTGGCCAATATGGATTTCATAAGCTTTGACAGTTTCGCCGCTTTGCAAATGCGTTCCGCTCACCTGTATGGTTCGTTTTTGTCCTGCCAAAATGGTTTCCACATCCAAAAGGCCAAGCCCCTCGCACTGACTGCCCGCTTCGGTTTCCACCCCATCGGGATCGGAAATGGATGCACCAAGCATTTGATAGCCACCACATAAGCCCATCACAGCCCCACCTTGCCGATAGTGAGAGAGGATATCGATATCCCATCCCTGAGCCTTCAAAAATTCAAAATCGGCTATGGTGGTTTTGGAGCCAATCAGCAAAATCAAATCCGCCCCTTGCGGCAAAGGAGCGCCCGGTTCAATCATTTCCAGCGAAATATCAGGGTCAGCACGCAAGGCATCCAAATCATCAAAATTGGCGATTCTGGGCAAAATTGGCACAAGAATGCGCACTTTCTTGTTTTCTTTATCGCCCTCATTTGCACGAACATTCTTATCATTTGCCTTGATATCGCGCTTCAGATCCTCACTATCCTCCGCTGGCAAACGGGCCGCTTGATCAAACCACGGCACAACACCCAAACTTGGCCAGCTCGTTGTGTTGGAAATGATCTCAACACCACTATCAAACAAGGAGACATCGCCGCGAAATTTATTGATCAAATAGCCTTTGACCAAGCGCAGATCTTCATCTGGCAAAAGCTCCTTTGTGCCCACAATTGAGGCAATAACGCCGCCGCGATCAATATCCCCAACCAGAATAACCGGCACATTTGCGGCTTGGGCAAAGCCCATATTGGCGATATCTCCTGCACGCAAATTCACCTCGGAAGCAGAGCCAGCCCCTTCCACAACAACAATGTCATACTGGGCTTTCAGCCGCTCATAGGATTCAAGCACAGAAGCAAGCAAGTCGCCTTTATTTGTGGCATAGTCTCGCGCTTTCATCTGACCGATGACTTTGCCCTGCACCACCACTTGCGAGCCAATATTGCTTTGTGGTTTCAGCAAAACCGGGTTCATATCCACGCTTGATTTCAGCTTACAGGCCATTGCCTGCAAGGCCTGAGCGCGGCCGATCTCGCCACCCTCCTCGGTCACAGCGGCATTGTTGGACATATTTTGCGGCTTAAACGGGGCAACAGAAAATCCACGACGCAGCAAAGCACGGCACAATCCGGCCACCAGCATCGATTTCCCCACATTGGACCCAGTGCCCTGAAGCATGATGGCTGCCGTCATAATGTCTCCCGTCTTCTTGTGCCAGTCTGTCTCGGTGACAATATTCAGGCTTATTGATTTTGCAAGATTTATAATGTGATAGCCGGATAAGGGCTTGGTTTTAGCTGCAACGGCAAACCAGCCCGCACCTCAATCACCCGATCACACCGCTTGGCCAATTTTTGATTGATCAATCCCTGTTCATCGCGAAATTTGCGCGACAATGCATGGTCTGGCACAGTCCCTTGCCCAACTTCATTTGAAATGAAAATAAATTTGCCGGGACATTCCCGAATAGACTGCAAAAGCTCGCCAGAATGATCCTTGATACATTGGTTCTGAAACATCAAATTGGACAGCCAAAGCGTAACACAATCAATGAGAATCACCTGATTTTCCCTTGCATATTGCCGCAAACAGGCCCCGAGATAAATTGGTTCTTCGATGACTTTCCAGCGCCCACCCCGGCGGTCCTGATGCAGCTTTATGCGCTGTGCCATTTCTTCGTCCCCCTCTTGTGGGGCGGACGTTGCCACATACAGCAAGTCCAGATCGCTATTTTCGCATAATCGCTCGGCAAATTCGCTCTTGCCGGAACGGGCACCGCCGAAAATCAGGGTCGAACGGGTTTCTGTCATCACACGGTCCTGTCTGTTCATGCCTTTAGCGATAGGCTACCTGCTTCTCGCCTAGTTTATCAGTTTTGTTTACCGCAGACCAATCCCCGGTCTGGCACGCCATGATAATCTGATCTCTGCGTTTTTTGTGTTCGATCAAAATTTGCCATTTTCGCCGCGCCCGACGCAAAAAAGGAGAATCAATCGATAAGACAAACAAACCAAGCGGTGCCATCCAAAATCCAAGCACGGGCAAAAAGCCCAAGATGCCGCCCACAATGAGCAACAGTCCCAAAGCCCGTCTTGCTTTGGGCGTACCGGGTATGGCAATGGTCCATTGACCAAGAGAAAGGGACGTGCGAGGCGTGATCATGGAACAGAGCATCCAGCTGGTCAGATTACAATTTATGCCCCTCTAGATAGGTTTGACCAAGAGACTTTCCAGTCTGAGAGCAGCAAAGCATAGCGTTATCCACGGTCTGAAAACTATCCCCAAGCAAATGAAAAAAGAGCTTGGCATTTTCGTTTGGCTCTATTAGAAACCACCTCACCAACGCTATGGCGATGCAAAAAGCCTTAGCAGTTCAAGAGTTTTCCCCAGTAGCTCAGTTGGTAGAGCAAGCGACTGTTAATCGCTGGGTCGCTGGTTCGAGTCCGGCCTGGGGAGCCATATTAGGGTCTTCTGATTAAGTTCAGAAGGCCTTTTTTGTTGGTTTTGTGGCAAAAGTTATGTGTGATGGGGCATATTTTTTCGAACATCCATCAAACAGCAAATGGTGGCGCGGCTTTTTTCTTTGCATAGATGGGCTTTAGACTTTGCACAAAGCTACCCGTTAAAAAGCCCACTTTGGGAGGCATTTTTGTATCTGTTTAAAGCAGTGGCTAAGCGTCATTTTTAAAGCGGATTTGAAAGCTTGCAAAAAAATATTAGAAAGTGTCGCTAAATTGGCTGACTTATTTTGTTGGTCCTCCAAAAAGCTCTAGGTGTTTGATCCCAGATTTTGATGGTGCAATATTTTTCATTGAATGGAAGGAAGCACTATG
>JAOXSG010000053.1 GCA_025800105.1 Cohaesibacter sp.
GGCGTCTCTCCAACGCCTTATCCTGAATGACAGAATCTGCACGAATTGCCTGAGTACCGAGCACAAATCCGAAGAATGCACCCAGGCAGACGCAGGAGAATGGAGGGACAAACTCCTTGAAATTCAGCAGAAGATTGCGGATAGGAACTCCGTGTTGGAATTAGAAAATAAAGATGAGATTGAAGTGTCATCCGAAGACGAACCAATGGAGGATGTGAAGGAGGAGGAACCACCACAAGAAGAAGAGAAACCAAAGGAACAAGAACCTCCACGACCATCACAACCACCAATGTATGAAACCATCTCATTCTACGAGAAACACAAGACCCTGCAAGAGATTGTTGGTGAAAAAGAAATCCAAAGCATCGAAGCTGGTGGAAAAGATCCCAAGAAAATGGGCTTTCGAACACAATTTGGATTCTTCGACGCCATACATGATCAAGTCATCAACTCGGAATACATTCCCCAGATCGGCCATGAGTCTAGTGTTGACCAAACTGACATGAGACGTTACTACAATTGGACCACAGAAATGTCGTACGGAAA
>JAOXSG010000055.1 GCA_025800105.1 Cohaesibacter sp.
CGTAGTATTGGGCAAAGAAGAGGCGCAACAAGCTGCAGAGCGGTATGCTAAGATGGAAGCTAAGATACAGGCGCTGCGACAGAGGATCGAAGGACTGATGCGCGCTGTACAGGAGCAACAAGATTTAGTAGCGGTGGAAAGAGTGCAGGCGGATCGCCGTTCAAGAGCTCAGATGCAGGAATTTGTTAATCTAACAGCGGAGCTCTTGGCGGGACGACAAGGGCCGGACGTGCAGTTAGAAGGGATGCGTATCGGCATAAAGGTTGAAAAACCTGAGACGTACAGTGGCGAAAAGACTCGTGACTTGGATACATGGTTGTTCCAAGTTCGCGAGCATTTGGATATTACGACCATCCCTGCTAGAGGCCACGTCCCGTATGCGGCATCCTTGCTCCGCGGGAACGCTGCGATCTGGTGGCGTGAGACGTGTGAAGGACATCGTCGACCAGCTACGTGGGATGATTTCTGTCGGATGCTGCACGAACAGTTTCGACCAGAAGACTACGGAAGACGCGGACGGACGAGCTGGCGACCATGCAACAGTATGGCAAGGAAATTCCTTGCCA
>JAOXSG010000061.1 GCA_025800105.1 Cohaesibacter sp.
GCCGTGCGCCCTTCCAGCAAATCGCGCACCTGATCGCTGACGCTTTGGGTGGAAAATCCCAATGCAGCGCCACGAGAGCTTAAGCGCATGGTCAGTTCCGGCTTGCCATAGGGCATATCGTCGTCAATTTCCGAAATCCCGGCATAGGCGGTGAGGCGTTCGCGCACATCCAAAGCGGCCAGTTTGAGAATAGCGGGCGAAGCGCCGGATATTTTGATATCCAAATCAGCCCCCGGAGGCCCCCCGCGTTGGCCGCGAATAGAGACATTTTTCAATCCCGGCATTTTGGGCATAGCGCGGTTCAAAGCCCGCACAATGGTGCGGGTGCGCACCGTGCGCACTTCGGATGCGGTCAAACGCAAGCGGATTGAGGCAACATTATCGGCTGTGGTTCGCCCAGATCTGCCTAGCGTCGTGAAAGCGGCTTCAACCAGCTTTTCGCCTTTGCCCAATCGGGCCTCGGTTGCATAGACCGCTTTATCGATTTTCTTGATGATGTCGAGGGCATCCTGTTCCAGAATGCCGACATTGAAGGTCACCGACATATTGACGGTTTCCGATTCTGGGGACGGGAAAAAGACAAAGCCCAGACGCCCGCCCTTGATCAAGCCCGCCATCAAGACCAATGAGGCGATACAAAGCACAATCGTTGTATAGCGCCAAGTGTAGGACAATGTGACGAGACGGCGGAAAGGACCATCGCGCAGGGCTGCAAATCCGGCGTCAAAGGTCTTGCGCCATTTTCCCTGTTGCAAGGGGGCATTTTTGGCTTTGGCTGTGGCTGTGGCCAGTTTTCGCCGCTCCAGATGATTGAGGAGCAATTCAAGACAGATGGCCAACATCAGTGCCAAAGCGGCCAGAAGAAACAGCGCCAGATTGTCTGGTAATGTGTCATGCAGCCATTGCCAGCTGCTTTCAATCAGCCCGCCCAATTTACCGGCAAGACTTCGTGGCATAACATAGAAACTCATCACCACAACAGACAGCGCAATCGCAACAAGGCTGACCCGTTTGGTTGACCAGCCATGCTTGCTTGATGGGGTCAGGGAATGGGCCAGATGACCGGGCAGAATGAAGAAGCATTCAACAAGGCTTGCAATCAGCACGGCAATCACCACGACGGGCAAGACGGACATCATTTTACCAATTGTGTCGCCAATCACAAAAATGGGGGCAAAAGCGGCAATGGTTGTCAGGGATGCTGCCGCCACGGGCATGAGCATACGCATGCCGCCATTTTCTGCGGCAACAGGCCCCGGATCTCCCGCCGAGAAGCGGGTGGCTGTGTCCTCTGCGACAACGATGGCATCATCAACAATGATGCCAAGCATCATGATGAAGGCAAAGAGCGAGATCATATTGATGGTCTCGCCAATGGCAAACAGCACCAAAAATGCTGCCAGAATGGCCACCGGTATGCCCGCTGTGACCCAAAGAGCAATACGCATATTGAGAAAAATGCTGAGAATGATCACAACCAGCAACAAACCGGAGCCAGCATTTTTGACCAGAAGCAGGATGCGATCTGTCAACCGCTCTGCCCTTGCATCATATTTTATCAGCTCCAGACTTTGCGGCAAAGTGGGCCGGATGTCTTGCAGATAGCGATCAACAATGGCCGCTGCTTTCAGGCTGTCGGCTTTTGGTGCCCGTTGCACTGTCAGCTGGATTGCGGCGCGTCCACCCAGAATGCCGCGCACCTGATCGGGATCAAACCGCCGCTCGATACGGGCAATGTCATCGAGCTTGACCCTTGAGCCGTCTTTTTGGGAGATGACTTCGATTGTCCCGATATCTTGCGGATTTTCCTCTGCTCCCAGCGTTCGCACCTGCTTTTCGATGCCATCGTCAATCGAGCCGGATGGCAAATCTCGGCTGTTGGAGCTTATCTGGTTTGCGATGTCTTTTACCGTCAGATCAAGGCGCCTTAAATCATAATCCTGAAGGCCAATGAAAAATTGCTCATCCCGTAAACCTGTGAAGCTTACTTTATCAATGCCGCGATCGAGCAAATCATCGCGGATGCGTTTGGCAAATTCCTTCAAAGCGCTTTCTGAAAAAGGCCCGGTCAGGATCAGCCGCACCACATTATCGCGAAACTGGAAATAGGAGACTTTGGGGGCGTCTGCTGCATCGGGCAAAGTGGTGATGCCATCGACAGCGGCTTCCACATCGCTCAGTGCGATTTGCATATTGGCTTGGGGCGTAAAATCGAGCACTACCGATCCATAGCCTTCGCGCGCAACGGATGTGATGCCTTTGACCCCGTCAATGAAGCGCACTTTTGGCTCGACAATTTCCAGAATATTGGCTTCGACATCCTCTGCACTGGCACCCGTCCAGGTGACAGCCACGCGAATGGCGTCGGTTTCGATGGTGGGGAAAAATTGGCTGTTCATTTTTGAGAGGGAAAACAGCCCGATGATGACCATTAAAATCATCAAGAGATTGGCCGCATTGGGATGGCGCACAAAGAAGGACACCGCACTTTTGGGGCTTGAGTCAAAGCGGCTCATGACTGGCCTCCTGCTGTTGCGGTTGCCTTTGGCTTATCGGCTCTGTCGCCTTGCTGTTTTTTGCCCCTTTCCTTGCCTTCTCCCCGCTTTCCTTCTGCGCGCTTGCCCTCGCCTCGCTTGCCTTTTGCTCGTTGCCCTTTCTCCCCCTTGCTGCCTTTGCTATCCGGTTTGACAGATTGGGCACGATTAGTTGCTGTCTTGACATCGGGGATGATGACTTTTAGCCCATCGCCAGCCTCTGCAATGCGGGTGGTGATGATTGGTTCGCCAAGTGGCAGATTTGAGGCATCGATGAGCACATCCTCGCCAAGATAGGCGCGGATGGTTGCCGGGTAAGAGGCCATGCGGCCCTTTTCATTGACCATATAGAGGCGGCTATCGTCATAGATGGCGGCTTGGGGCAGGCGAATGATATTGGTATAGAGCTTATCAGGCACGGAGAGTTCCACAAACGTGCCTGCACGCAAGCCGGATCGATCTGCAAGCCGGGCATACACCTGCACGCCGCCATTGGTGGCATCAATTTCAGGGGTGATTCTGGAAATTTTTGCAACGCGGCTTTGCACAACATCTCCCAATTTCCAAAAGACCTTGATTGAGCGCCCAACCAGATCTGTATGATCCGAAATCAGCCGCCCATATTGTGCATCGGACAATGTGAAGCGCACATCCATTTGATCAGGGTCATACATACTCACCAAAGTATCATTGCCCGATACATTGCGTCCCAGATCGACATTTTTTCGTTGCACCAAACCGGTGAAAGGGGCTTTGAGATCTGTGTTATCAAGATTGCGTTTGGCCTGGTCCAATCGCCAGTGAAGGCGCTCTGAATTGGCCAATTGCTGATCTATTCTGGATTTAAGGACTGTGAGATTGTTGCTGCGTGCTTCCACCGCCTGTTGGCGCTGGGAGAGAACCAATTTTCGATTTTCCAGCGATTGCTGTGTCAGGGAACCGGACTTGGCCAATTTGTTGGCGCGCTCCAAATCGCGCTTGGCAAAATCGGCCTGTTCCTTTAAGCGCTCCAGCGCCGCTTCTTCCGATTTTATTGTGGCGCGGGTTTCTGTCAGCTTGGCTTTGGCCTCAGCCAGATTGGCGCGCGCTTCGCGCACAGCGCCTTCATAATCAAAGGCATCAATGCGCACCAAGGCCTCGCCCTCCAGCAACACCTGTCCTTCAGCCAGACCGGGATTGACCCAAATGACCTCGCCACCGACCAGCGCCCGCAATTCGACTGTGCGTGCGGCAAAAACGGTTCCAAACAATGATATGCTAGGCTGATATTGGTCCGGCTTTGCCACTTTGACCTCAACCGCATAGGCTTCTTCACGAGCTGCGCGCTTTCTGACATCGGGCTTGCTGACCACCAGCATGTTAAACGCCCATGCTGTTGCCCCGATCAGAAGAATTGGCAACATGATCCGCGCACTCCAATGCCAGATCGAGGCCTTGCGCTCCCCTTGCTGCTGTTCTGATGCCTGATGCGTTAAGGGATGTTTTGGCTCATGTGTCACGGTTTTCTATCCAATTGCTGCCAAGAGGAACAGGGGCTATGCCGACTATCTTGGTGCCTATCCGGTTTTATTTGGCAAAGTCTGGCTATCGGGCCTTTTGGCTTGCCGTTTTTGCACTTCATTTTGCAAAGTGTCTTTAAATGGTCCTAGTTCCGTTCCATTTCAAACCCTAAGGCGCCAAGGGTCAAGTTTTGCCAACCCGGTTTTACGCCAGAAATTTGTAACCAAGTGTCGCCATCTGTCGCCAGACAATTACAAAGGCTGCTACAAAGACTGCTTTGAAACTTTGTCTTTCTTATGGTTTTACGCATGGCTTTGTGCATGAGATCATTGCCATATGCATAAAGAAAAAGCCCGCAGACACTGCTGTGTTTGCGGGCTTTTTGTCCTGTCTAATCGTCGCTGACGTTATGGTTTTAGCCAGCGCTCAGGCTCATAATGATAGCTGACGCCACAAAATTCGCAGGTGACGTCAATCTGGCCATCGACCACCATATCTTCCAGCTCTTCGCGTTTGAAATTGCCCAACATGGCTTCGATACGCTCATTGGAGCAACTGCATTGATGGCGCACAGAGCCTGCTTCAAAGACACGGGGGCCATTTTCATGAAAGAGCCGATAAAGCAAGGTTTCGGCGCTGACTTGCGGGTCGATCAATTCATGATCCTGCACAGTTGCGATCAAGGCTTCTGTCTCGCGCCACGCATCCACTTCCTCGATCAGGGCTTCACCCTGTTTGTCCGGGTCCGGGTGGTCGCCCGGATGCAAATCGCGGTGTGGGATATCCTTGGCATTTTGTGGCAGATATTGCACCAAAATGCCCCCTGCCATCCAGCTTGATCGTGGTTTTTCTCCATCCTTGCTATTTTGCATCATCTGGCTTGCGGCCAAACGCACCAAAGTTGGCAATTGCTCGGATTGCATGAAATAATCATGGGCGACCCGCTCCAGCGATTGACCGGTCAGGGCCACAACCCCTTGATAGCGGTTCATATATTGGCCCTGATCAATGGTCATAACCAAATGGCCTTTGCCGAGCAAATCTTCTGGCTTGGTTTTTCCCTGCTGGATCAGGGCATCAAGGGCATCGCTATCATAGCGCAGATAGGCGCGCACGGCATCCGGGGCCGTATAATCCACGACCAAGACATTCACCGCGCCTTCGCTTTGCACTTGAAGGATGAATTTGCCTTCAAATTTCAAAGAAGATCCAAGCAAGGCAGTCAGGGCAACCGCTTCGGCCAAAAGCCGATTGACGGCATCGGGATAATTGTGGCGCTCAATGATGGTGGTAATGGTCTCATTGAGATGCACCATGCGCCCACGCACATCCAGACCATCAATCTGGAATGGCAAAATGCGATCCAAGGGCGCATTTGGCGCTTGATCTGTGCTGATTTGGCTCATACTCAACCTATCTTTTGTAAACGGCAAAGGGCGGACGTGCTTATAGCGCATCCACCCTTGCTTTCAAATCCCAAATTTTCTGTTCACGCCACTGCGCGACAGCAGGGCTATGCCATATCCATGTTGGCTTTATGGAAGCACCATGCCAGCACGCCTTTTTGGGCATGGAGGCGATTTTCTGCTTCGTCAAACACAACAGATTGCGGGCCATCCATCACCTCATCGGTCACTTCCTCGCCGCGATGGGCAGGCAAGCAATGCATGAAGAGGGCATCCTCTTTGGCCAGCCCCATCAATCTGGTGTTGACCTGATAGGGTTTCAAGAGGTTATGGCGACGTTCTGCATCGTCATCGCCCATAGAGACCCATGTATCGGTGATGATCAAATCTGAGTCTTTTGCTGCCTGATCTGCTGTTTCGCATAATTCGATTTTCAAGCCCTTGTCTTGCAAGCGCTTGATCTCGTCCATGCCGGTCATCAAATCTTTTGGTACGGCAACACGGATGGTAAAATCGAAATGCTCGGCTGCATGCAACCAAGAGACCAGAACATTGTTATAATCGCCGACCCATGTGACAATCTTGCCATCCAGAGAGCCACGATGCTCTTCATAGGTCATGATGTCGGCCATGATCTGGCAGGGATGGGAATAATAGGTCAGCGCATTGATCACTGGCACCGTGGCATTTTTTGCCAATTCGCTCACCGCTTCATGGTCCAACATACGGATCATGATGGCATCAACAAAACGGGACAGGACCTTGGCCGTATCGGCAATGGTTTCGCCCCGGCCCAGCTGCATTTCCTGCCCGGTCAGCATCAAAGGCTCGCCGCCCAATTCGCGCATACCAACGTCAAAGGACACACGGGTGCGGGTGGAGGGCTTGTCAAAAATCATAGCAAGGGTCTGGTCTTGCAACAGATCAGACCGGCGTTTGCTGGCGCGGGCCTTTTTGATGCTGTGTGCAGTGGCAAGGATATCCTTGATATCCGAGCTGTTCATACCCTCAATATCAATAAAATGACGGACTGGATTGCTTGTCATAGGGTCAATCCCCTCTCTTATCAGGAGGCTGAAGGCTCTGGCGACAGATCGTCCTGCAACGCGGCAAGAGATTTGTTCAGAGCGGAAATAGCAACTTCAATTTCTTCCTGACCGATGGTCAGGGGTGGCAACAAACGCAGGACATTGTCCCCGGCAGGCACGCAGAGCAGGCCATTGTCACGCAGCTTTGCCAGCAAATTAGCGGGCGGCTGCTTGCATTTTATGCCCAGCATCAGGCCCTGACCGCGGATGCTGTCAATCTGGTCGGGATAGCTGTCTGCCAAAGCGGCGAGCTTTTGCTTTAAGAGCAGGCCATTGTCGGAGATGTTTTGCAAGAATGTGTCTTCAAGCACGATATCGAGCACAGCATTGCCAACCGCCATGGCCAACGGATTGCCGCCATAGGTCGAGCCATGGGTGCCCGGTATCATGGCTTCGGCCACATCCCCCGTTGCCAGACAAGCCCCAAAAGGAAAACCACCGCCGATGCCTTTGGCAATGGCCATCAAATCCGGTGTGATCTGCGCCCACTCATAGGCAAAAAGCTTGCCGGTCCGTCCAACCCCTGTCTGCACCTCATCAAGCATCAATAGAGTGCCGGTCTCGTCGCACAGCGCGCGCAACGCCTTTAGGAAAGAGGGTGGAATTTCGCGAATGCCACCTTCCCCTTGCAATGGCTCAATCAAAATACCAGCAATTTTGTCGGCTCTGTCAGAGAGCGCCTGTTTGACTAGCTCAATATCCGGCTCTGCCAGCGCGGTGAAGCCCGGTGCCTTGGGGCCAAAGCCTTCGAGATATTTCTCCTGACCGCCAGCGGCGATGGTCGCCAATGTGCGGCCATGGAAAGCGCCGTCAAAGGTGAGGATTTCATAGCGATCAGGCTGGCCATTGGCATAATGGTAGCGGCGTGCGGTCTTGATCGCACATTCCAGACTTTCTGCACCGGAATTGGTGAAAAAGACCTTATCGGCAAAGGTTGCTTCGCACAGACGCTGGGCAAGTTTTTGCTGGCCGGGAATTTCGTAAAGATTTGAGACATGCCACAATTTGTCTGCCTGCTCTTTAAGAGCGGCGACCAAATGTGGATGCGCATGACCTAGAGAATTTACAGCAACGCCTGCTGCAAAATCCAGAAATCGTCGATTATCCTCTGTTGTCAGCCAAGCTCCTTCGCCCCGGATAAAGTTCAGGTTTGCGCGTGCATAGGTCGAAAACAGTGGATTTTGTGTCATGTCTAGCTTCCTCGTCCCAAGATCCTGGTCTCCCAAACGGTCAGAATAAAAAAAGCCGCGATCAGTCGCGGCAACGAAAGGCATTCTTTTGCAAGAAAGGAAAGCTTTTGTCAATCACTCCCTTGCTCATACAAAGGCCCAATCTCTTCTTGCTATAGACTACTAACATTGATATAGAATATTTATAAGTAATAGTCAGGCTACCTCTTTTGCGCAAACAGCCACCCCTTGCTCGTCATTTTGATGACATGCCACCTTATCCAAAGGCGCTGCACAGCTTTTCCACAAAAAAGTCACAAACTTTAACTATTTTGTAAATTATCGCTTGGCAAGCCCAAAAGCGCCCCAAAACGATTCGAAATTCTGGGGAAAAGGACCATTTTGATTCGTCCTGATATTGCGACAGCGCCCTGTCATATTGTAGTTTACAAAGTGTTAATTACTATATCTCGTGCGGCAAACATACATATCAGAAAGAGACGACAGCCCTTGAGTTGCGGCAACTTCGCAAGGGAGCGGGACTGCTTTACTCTCTTTCCCAGTCTAGACGGAGGCTCTTAAAATGTCTTGGACTGACGAACGCGTCGAATTGTTGAAAAAATTATGGTCCGATGGCCTTAGCGCCAGTCAGGTTGCAGCGGAACTTGGCGGAGTTACGCGCAATGCTGTGATTGGCAAGGTTCATCGTCTTGGTCTGTCCGGTCGTGCCAAAACAACGACCAGCACCCAGCGTGCGCGCAGGCCGCGCAACCAGACGAGCCGTCCGGCCCGTCAGGCTTCCTCCGGTCCGGCCCCAAGCATTGGGGCCACTGCCTTGAAGGCAGATGCAAAACCGCAAGCCTCTCCACAACCAAAGGCAAAGGCAAAGCCGCAGCTTGATGCGGTTGTTGTGCCCATTTCCAAGCGGGCTTCAATCCTGACCCTGACAGAGAATACCTGCAAATGGCCGATTGGTGACCCCGGAGATGGTGATTTCCATTTTTGCGGCTGCACGTCCGAGGCTGGATCGCCTTATTGTGAATATCATTCCGAAATTGCCTATCAGCCCAATGCCGAGCGCCGTCGCAAGCGCGCATAGCTGACTTTTCTTTGGCATCCTTCTTTTTAAGGCCCGTATTCTTTTGAGTGCGGGCCTTTTGTTCTTTTATGCAGAGCCGTCAAATCCTCTCTTGAAGCTTGCGCTTTTGCACCCCATATTGAGGGTCACGCCAGATGCTTATTGAAGGTCTGGCCAGGACTTGCTGCAGTTTATGCATAGCCTTTTGAGGCAGGATTGCCTGCTTCGACGTGTCGCTTAACAATGAAGGACCGTTATGTCTCGAATTTCTGCTTTTTCCAGCCCATTTCTTTTGGGTTTTGACGAGGTCGAGCGCGTGCTTGACCGGGTCACCAAAGGGGCCAATGAAGGCTATCCTCCTTATAATATCGAGCGCATTGCCGCCAATGATACTCAATTTCTGGATAGCCGCCTAGAAAGTGGTGATGTCTTGCGCATCACTCTTGCGGTTGCCGGTTTCACACGTGATCAATTGGATGTCTCGCTTGAAGAAAGCCAATTGGTTATTCGTGGCCGTCAAATTGATGATCAAACCCGCCATTATCTGCACCGGGGCATTGCAGCCCGGCAATTTCAACGCGCTTTTGTGTTGGCCGAAGGCATCGAAATTCTGGGCGCGGAATTGAAAGATGGTCTGCTTTCCATCGATCTTGCCCGACCGGAACCTGAGAAAGTTATTCGCAAAATTGCCATTGATGTGAAGGACTGATCAACCTGATCCCTTTATCCTATCAGGCAGGCTGATAAAGCCCCACGCATCCACGCCTTTTAGGACATAGACACATAAAAAGGCCAAGGAGAATAAAATGACAGACAGCCCCGCACATGATGGCGATGATACTTACGATGGCCTTGAATCCATCATGCTGGAAAGACGTATGGCCTATATCCGACAGGTCAGCGTGGAAGATGTTTCAAGCATGTTTCCCGAAGCGCCAGATTTGCCGCAAGATCAGGAATTATGGGCCCTTTTGGATGTTCAGGGTCAGCCTATTGCGCTGGCCAATTCTGAATCAGCGGCCAAGCTCAGCGCCATGCGCCATGATATCGAAACCGTGAGCGTTCATTAATTGTTTGCTTTGCGCTTCTTCTCATAAAAGCGCAAGGCCAGCAATGATATGCGCTCTTGTCTTTGGACTTGAGCTATTCTTGTTTTTATAAGTATGGACTTCAGGCTGCGTCGGATTGTTCCATTTCGCACAGAACAGCGCGGATTGTATCGCTATCCGTTGCCGAACGCAGCTTGGCAAGGCTGTCAGAATTGCGCAAAACACGAGCCACGCGCGCAAGAGCCTTTAAATGATCTGCACCAGCACCCTCTGGTGCAAGAAGCAAAAAGACGATATCAACCGGTTGATCATCGAGCGTTTCATAATTAACCGGCTTATCCAGAACAGCAAAAATGCCCCATAGGCGATCCAATTCCGCCAATTTGCCATGGGGGATGGCGACGCCCTGTCCTACTCCGGTGGATCCCAATCTTTCACGCTGAAGCAATTTATCGAAGATCTGGCGCTGTGG
>JAOXSG010000070.1 GCA_025800105.1 Cohaesibacter sp.
CTTATTTGAGGTGAGAGCTTATTCGAGGCTGGGCGCTTGTTACCTTTTTTCTTTACTCCAAGGGGGGAAATGGGCCAGTTCGGTTTCCGTAATCAATAATTTTTTACAGGATGGTGGGATTGGCCCCATACCCAACCCACAACCGGGAGGACCAGGGTTTTCTGTTAGGGTGGCCTTCCCTTAGCCTCTATATCCACTATTTATAAAGGCACTGGATACTCGCCTTATGCCATTGTCGCTCAACTGCAGTGGAACTACATTACCAGGGTTATGACGAGGACTTGCGACAGCCAAGTTGGTGGCATAGCCTTACATGGTGGGCATTTCCCAGCATTTACAAACTACACCTGGTGGCCCCAGAGTACTCCGCCGGGGGCCCCTTACCACCCTTCAACCCTCCAACCTTCAAGGTGGGTGCTTATTCAAGTTCAGCGCTTATATGAGGTTGAGCGCTTAATCAAATAAATGCGGTAATTGGCCAATATGTTTCAAGCAGCAGTAAATCTAGCAAGTAGGGAAACAAGCCTAGCATGAGTACCAGGCCTTCCTTATGGGAGGGAAAGGAAAGGAAAGGAAAGAGGAGAGGGAGACAAAGTATAAAACAGGTGGTTCATTGGTGCTGCAGCTGATTTCCAGTTTCCGTAGCG
>JAOXSG010000111.1 GCA_025800105.1 Cohaesibacter sp.
GAAGATACCTATAAAGCATTATGAATGCCGCCGTTGTGGGGGATCACATCCCTTCAATATATATTGTCCAAATGTAAGAGATCCACCTGTGATACCAGGGGAATGTAGATCTTGTGGAAACACTACCTGAGAACATGCAAATGATTGCCAGTATGTAGCTATAAAGGACAACATCGGGTTATGCACTTATTGCCAGGCCCAAGATCATCGGTATGCAGCTTGTCCTCAACGAGCAGCAGACCAGGAGATAGCTGCAAGAGAGGTGAGAAAGAATAAGAAGAATACCAAAAAGAGGGGAAAAGTTAAAATAGTAGCTGGTATCATGACAAGGGAGCAGGAGAGTGATTCCACCCTATCACCTGAAAAGGAGGAGGGAGGAGTAGAAACACCTTCCCCGCAAAGGTTGGAAAGGAGGCGAGGGTATCAGCGCCCATTGCATGGTGGGTATGTACCACAACCAGTGGTAACACCAAGGGAAGTAATGTGTTCCTTTTGTGGAGGTAATACCCATGATTATAGGGACTGTCCAATGATGCATCAGTATATCAGAGAGCAAGCTGATGCATTAGCCCAAAGAAGGCTGGAAGAATACCAACAACCATGGGAGTGGGGGGGGATATGAAATCCCAAGGCAAGTGCCATCTTATCAGGGACCTTTCTTTAGAGGAGGGGGACCAGATAAAAG
>JAOXSG010000279.1 GCA_025800105.1 Cohaesibacter sp.
GTTCTAAGGGTAAAACGAACGAGTGTGAATGCGACACTGCCAGTACGGGGTACCAAAGGAGCTGCAGGTTATGACCTGGCTGCGGCGCAAGCCATAGTAGTACTGGCGCATGATAAGTGCCTGGTGAAAACAGGTCTTCAAATAGCCTTACCTCCTGGTATTTACGGTAGAATCGCCCCACGATCGGGGTTAGCATTAAAAAAAGCTATTGATGTTGGGGCCGGTGTCGTTGACACCGATTATAGAGATGAGTTGGGTGTCCTGCTATTTAATTTTTCTGATAGTGATTTTACGGTGAATTTGGGGGACAGGATAGCCCAACTCATAGTAGAAAAAATAAAGACCCCACTGGTAAAAGAGTTAGATGATTTGGGAGAAACCGATCGTGGTGGCAAGGGTTTTGGCAGCACAGGAATGAGTGTAGCCGAAATAAAGGATGAAGTTGCACAAATGAATGATCAAGCGAGGAAGCCCAAAAATGTGACGAATGAAGCTAACCCACTCGCACAGTCGCGGCAGTTAATTACTGCCCGACACATTCAAAAATTGGCAAAGGCGGACAATCCTGTCTATCTTGCCATTGTGCGAAAAACGGATGAAGCTCCTCGGAAAAGACAACGCAGCAAAAGGATTACAGACCGTGTGGCACGATTTGCTGCAGCCCACGGTCGTACAGAAATACATAAGCGGTCTATAAATAAAATGATCGGGCCTAAAAAGGATATGATCTCTGTGGCTCAGCGGGAACGTGAGGTCATCTCACAAGTACCTGTAGTCTATCAGGAAAAACTGGAGGAAATTATCCAGGAATACCGAGATATTTTTCCTGAGCAGCTCCCTAAGGGCATCCCACCTGTAAGGGTGGTCGAACATTCAATCAATGTCGAGCCAGGGAGTAAGCCTTCCTACCGGCCGCCATACCGGTTGGGTCCTGCAGAACAAGACGAGCTAGAGGAACAAATACGTGATCTACTGGCTCAAGGCTTCATCCAACCATCTTGCAGTCCATATGGGGCACCGGTCCTCTTTGTGCCTAAAAAGGATGGCAGATGGCGGATGTGCGTTGACTACAGGGCTTTGAATAAACAGACGATTAAGGATCGCTATCCGCTTCCGCGGATAGACCTCCTCCTTGATCGGCTGGGTCAGGCCAAGGTCTTCAGTAAGCTAGACCTGGCACAGGGCTATCATCAGATAGCTATGGCCCAAGATTCAATTGAGAAGACTGCATTCTGTACTAACCTCGGCCAATGGGAGTATCTGGTTATGCCCTTTGGGCTGTGCAATGCACCCAGTACTTTCCAACGGCTTATGAATGAGGTATTTAAAAAGGAGCTAAATTCGTTTATTCTTGTTTATCTGGACGACATTTTGATTTATAGTCGTTCAATTGAAGAGCACTGGAAACACCTAGTACATGCGCTCGACAAGCTGCGCCGGGCCAAGCTTTATGGAAGACTCCATAAATGCGAGTTCCTGAAAGACAAAGTGGACTACCTTGGCTTTGAGGTAGGCCACGATGGAATTCGCACTTCACCTGAAAAGGTGAAGGCAATTTTGGATTGGCCACGGCCGCAGTCAGTGCATGATATTAGGTCATTCATTGGGTTAGCTAGTTATTATAGAAAATTTATGAAAGGCTTCTCGCAGCTTGCAAAGCCACTTACAGACCTGACGAGGGGAAAGGTCGCTTGGAGTTGGGGCGATCCCCAAGAAAATAGCTTCAAAGCACTAAAGGTAGCAATAGCTACGGCGCCAATATTGCGTCTGCCAGATTTCGAACGTCAGTTCGTCATCACAACAGATGCTAGCGACGTAGCTATCGGGGCAATACTCGAACAGGATTTCGGGTCAGGCCTGCAACCGATAGCGTTTTCCAGTAGGAAGCTAAACTCGACTGAAATACGCTATTCTGCGTATGAACGCGAGTTATTGGGGATTGTTTGGGCGATTGGCCAATGGAAACATTATTTCCAAGGCCGTCACCCTATAGTTATTCAGACGGATCACGCCCCGCTTCGGCACCTGCCGAATCAGACGTCTGTAAATAGCAGAGTCTGGCGTTGGCTGGCGGTCCTTCAAGGGTATGATGTCGATATTCGACACATACCGGGGAAAAAGAACCCCGCGGATTCGCTCAGTCGCCAGCAAGTGGCTGATGCGTTGGTGCGTAAGACATCAGTTACAGATGCCAACGCTAGTTATGTACAAAAGCTAAGGGTGGCTGAAGACGCCACTCATGAAGAAATTCAAGAAGCACTTCATCAATTATTCAAGCACGGCCCTCAAGGTCCTATAGTTACAAGACCTCAAGCTCAAGGACAGGATCCTCAAGATCCCTCAAGTTCAGAACAAACGAGACAAGAATGCCCTCAAGGCAAAACAATAAATGCTTCAATACTGGCATCCACTGCGATCTCAAAGATCCAGTTGGATGATGAATTAAAGAATTCTTTGACCTCTGCACTCCGGAGTGAGGTTCCTTACTCGGAGTTGTTTGCCCTATTGGAAGGGGGTACAAAACAGGTGACTCGAAATGAGTACACCTACAAAATTTTGAATTCTTTATTAATGATTCATGACCAGAAACAGGATGTAAATCTTGACTTCTGGCGAATTATTGTGCTAGATGATGGGGAACTAAAGCGGCGCATTATACAGGAGTTGCATGGCACTCCGTATAGCGCCCACCCTGGAATACAG
>JAOXSG010000129.1 GCA_025800105.1 Cohaesibacter sp.
GCCGTGACCAGGATCAGCGGAGATCCTAATTGGAACTAAAACAGTTGAGAAAACACATGGAATGAGCAGCCGTAGACACCTTGGTTGGATTAGCTAAGGGAAAAGTAGACGCCTGCTCGTACTTGTTGAAAACATTGAAATGGACTTGCAAAATACATGGAATGAGCAGCCGTAGACACCTTGGTTGAATTAGCTAAGGGAAACGTAGACGCCTGCTCGTGCTACTCGAAAACATTTAAAATAATTGGGAAACTACAGCCGTAGACACTTCAGTTGCAAATGCTATACCAAACGTAGACGCTTCATGTTAGCTGAGGATAGTTGAGAGGCTGTAACTGTGGACATCCCAGTTATAACCATTACATTAAATACGGACACTGATCCTACAGATCAGCATAGTGAGTGGTACATTCACTAAACATTACTGGCACCTGCTAGAAATAAGCAGGTGGGACTTTTAGTTGCTGAAAGGGTTCGAGAACTGTTTCCTTGTGCTGCGGTTAATTGGAAGAAACCATACGCGTGGACATTAGACAGTTTGACTGGTAACTGTGGTGCAGCATACCTGACCATTAGGCTTGTCCTGTGAATCAATAGCGGAAGGAGAC
>JAOXSG010000143.1 GCA_025800105.1 Cohaesibacter sp.
AATCTCGATATGGCAACAATCGCACCACCTATAGCTCCAGCCCCTCAGCCCGCACCATGGTAAAAAGCCCTGTCGCGATATGAATGTCCTTGCCATCCACCGCGCCATAAACATCTCCCTGACAGATGGTCAGCATCCTGCCGGGCTTGATCACCCTTCCCTTGGCAAGCAAAAACGCGCCACGAGCCGGGTTCAACAAATTCACTTTCAATTCACTGGTAAGCACGCCATCGCCAGCGCCAAAGAGGGAAAAAGCAGCATAGCCTGCTGCCGAATCCATAATCGTGGTGGTCACACCAGCATGAAAAAAGCCATGCTGTTGCTCCAGCCCCTCTTTCGCATGAAGCGTGATATCAACCTCACCGGGGGCAATATGGGTGACTTGCGCACCAAGAGTGCGCAAAAAGCTTTGCTTGGCAAAACTGGCCAAAACACGCTCTTTGTAAGCCTCAACCCTTACATCAAAATGTGCCACACTCTCTCCCGCCAAACTCTTGGCGAAAGACCCACTCCATCAGCTTTTTATATCGCTCAATTCAGCCAAACGCATACGGCAGCTTTCCTCCACCGCATCCAGTTCCTCAATTGTTTCTTCAATATCCACCAGCTTTTGGCGCAAATCTTTTCGCCTTGCGTCAATTTTTTCCATCAACATGGCAAGCTGTCCAGCTTCGCCCGGAGGTTGGCGATACATATCAATCACTTCGCTGATTTCCCCCAGCGACAAACCAAGCCGTTTCCCCCGCAAAATCAACTTCAAACGGGTACGGTCACTGGGCCGATAAAGACGTTGCCGCCCCCTGCGCACAGGCTTAATCAGCCCTTCATCTTCATAAAAGCGCAAAGTGCGGGTCGTCA
>JAOXSG010000148.1 GCA_025800105.1 Cohaesibacter sp.
CCAGAAAACTCATGCCTCGATGAGGGTAACCATCCTGGGGTGTCCATTTCATTCGATGGCAAACAACTTAACATCCCTTCCCCGTCCCGCAAGAGGAAAACCCATATCGATTCCATCGATAAATGGCTTTCGGCCTTTGCCATTTACTGCATGATTTTCCTCGCTCAGTTCCCCCAACGGGCAGTCGAAATGTTCTCTTACCAGGAAATTATTCGGTCGGCTCATCGGAAATTTTCCGGGTTTGCTTGGTTGTCCTACGATATCGATTTTCGTAGAAAAGCTGCCTCAAACCCTGCCTTAAACTGGGGAGAACGGGATATCCAGCTCTATTTACTTAAGTTTACTGGGCAAGCTAAATCTTCTTGTGCCATATGTGGGAGTGGGGACCATTTTGCTTATGGGTGCTCCCTCTCTGCCCTCAGGCCCAATTCAACTGCCTCAAGAGGAACCTGTAACAACTACAACCGGGGTGCCAGATGCAGCCAGGATCCTTGCCCCTACAGTCATCGCTGCAAAACCTGCAATGGAGACCACCCATCCTACCGGCACGATGACCCCTCTCCAAAACCTAAAGGCCATGGTGATAAAAAGTCATCAAGCCGCTGATGTGCTACAATCCCTGAAGCCCCAAACCCCGATTAACATTCCCCTTTTAAACGAACTCCTTGTAAACCATCCTGATCAGAAGTTTGTCTGTAATTTGACTGTTGGGTTAAGCCAAGGTTTTCGGGTAGGATATAGGGGTGGCCGTTTTCCCCGAATAGCAAAAAACCTTCCATCGGCTAATCAACACCCCTCTTTGATTGAAGGGAACCTACTTCACGAAGTCCAACTAGGCCGCATGGCAGGCCCCTTCGAATCCCCCCCTTTTAAGAATTTTCAGATTCATCCCCTGGGGCTGGTTCCCAAAAAGAACAGCCAAAAATGGCGCACCATTTTCCACCTATCTTATCCCAAGGGTA
>JAOXSG010000166.1 GCA_025800105.1 Cohaesibacter sp.
GGACGAATTTTGGAGAAATATCCTCCCGCGGATGGCGGTGTTTTGATATGCGAGTCAATCTTGTCACAAAATGGCGGAGCGTATGAAGGACTTTGGCGCATAAACATATTAATTTCTCCACAACCAGTTGTGTTATGGAGGTAAAACACATTTGTACTTAAAGCTAAATAAGTGTTCTTTGGAACAGTGATATCCATTTGGCACTGAACGGAGGAATTTTGGAGAAATATACTGCCGCGGATGGCGGTGTTTTGAAATGCGCGTCAATCTTGTCACAAAATGGCGGTGCGTATGAAGGACTTTGGCGCATAAATAAATTAATTTCTCCACAACCAGCTGTCTTATGGAGGTAAAACAAATTTCTACGTCAAGCTAAATAAATTCTCTCTGCAATGATAATTACGATTTTCCAATAGATCAATAATTTAGCAAAAATGTCTGAACACGGGTCCGGGTGTTTTGAATATTCCGAGTCACAGTTCTGTGAAAATGGCGGGCCGTGTCAATTACCCTTGGCCGTAAAGAAATTAATTTCTCCACAACCAGTTGTGTTATGGAGGTAAAACACATTTGTACTTAAAGCTAAATAAG